>DATGHL010000043.1 GCA_035308025.1 Candidatus Binataceae bacterium | reverse complement strand
CGGATCGATCGGCGTGCTCGCGTTGTAGTCGAAATAGACGGGTTGCCCCGGCGTCCCGCTCGTCATCGGGAACGTCCCTCAGAACACCATGACTTTGTCGGCGGCGAGCGTGGTCTCAGCGAGCTCATCCATCGAGCCGCGGTGAGCGCCCTCCATGAGATCGGACTCGCCGAGGCCGCGCGCATCCATACAGGTTCCACACAGCACAATCTTGTGCGCACCCGGTCGCATAGCGTTTGAGCATGCGTTCGAGGTGTCTTCTGGCCCTTCCGGGCGCAGGAAACTGCATCGGCCATCAGAAAGAGCATCAGCTCGGTCGCGGGATCCTTCTTGACGAGGGAGTTCGCGAGCCGCAGGGCGTTGTAGCAGTGCTCGGTCCCATAGGGCGCATCGTTGAGGATGATTAGAATCTTCACAGCTCCCCTCCGTTGTTGCGCCTGGCCGGCTCGGGACCATCAATCACCGACCACTCGATGGCCCTCCTCGAACTCCACCCTGTCGATCTCGCCGCGTGCATAGCGCTCCTTGAGAAGGTCCCACGGGTGCGCCAATGTGGTATGCCGTGCCACTCTCCGCCCCAAACCATCATGTGGCGGCATTCTCACGGGCGCGCGAATCCTCGAGTCCAGGCGGGCGGGGCTCCCCATTCGGAGCCGCGCTTCGACCCCCTCCGGCATTGGCGGCGCGAATTTCGGCCGCGCCAGGAGGGGCGGGCGGAACGTCGCTCTGCATGAAGCGCACGAAAGCCGTTTCGTCGTCGATGCCGAAGGCCGCGTTGTGCCGGCGCTCAAAGCCGATCGTGGAATTCGGCTTGCCGCTCAGCCGCCTTCCACACACGGACCCGGCAAACGCACCGGGAAATGCTTCGAGATAGTCGGGTAGCGCTCTCAAGCGCTGCAGGCTCCGAAACAGGGCGCGCGCGCCTTCCTCGGCGGTTGCCGCGAGCTCCGTACGGCCCACGTCTCCGACCATCAGGGTATGGCCGGTGAGCACAAACCAGGGCTCCTCGCTCCTGGTGCGATCGGTGACGAGCAGACAGACGTGTTCCGGAGTGTGACCCGGTGTATGGAGGACTTCGACAACCACGTTGCCGAGCGGTAAGAGCTCCCGATCGCGCACCGCCCGAAACCCCGGCGCGGCTTCCGCCCCGGTGAAAAGCACATACTCGCCTCCCGCGGCCTCGGCCAGCTGCCGCCCGGTCGAGACATGGTCCGCGTGAATGTGCGTGTCGATGACGTAGAGGATCTTCAACCCGGTCTCGCGCGCGGCACCGAGGTAGGAGCCGACGTCACCGACGGGGTCGACAACCGCGCCACTAGCCTTGCCACCGCAGCCGAACAGGTAGGAGATCGCCACGGGATCCATGTGCAGAAACTGTCGCAGTATCATCGGCCCGTACCTCCTGGAACCCCGCCCATCGGCCGGCAAAGTGAACGGAGCGGTCTAGCAACATTCAATTACCTAGTAGAATGATGTAGCATGCTACGGGCGACGTCAACGGGCGATTCGCCAGTGCGCCTCAAGGAGCTCAATGCGGATGGGGGCTTATTTTGAAAAGGGCCATTGGTCTTGTCTCGCCGCGGTGCTGCTCGCGTCCGGGTCTCTGCCTTGTATGGGCGCGGAGCGCGACATTCCGCAAGCGCAGCTGCTACTACCCGCTGAGCTCGCGCAGATGCTGCGCACATCCACAGGCGAGAAACCGCTGATCCTGCAGGTTGGCTCGCACGTGCTCTATGCGGAAGCACATATTCCGGGGTCGGAGTACGTCGGTGCCGCAGGACAGGAGTCAGGACTGCAGGCGCTTCGAGACCGCATGAAGGGAGTGTCCCGCGATCGGTTGGTCGTCCTCTATTGCGGCTGCTGTCCGTGGAGCAGGTGTCCGAACATCCGACCGGCACATCGGGAGTTGACGGCGCTCGGTTTCACCCATCTCAAGGTGCTCTATCTTGCGGATGACTTTGGAACGAACTGGGTGACCCTGGGATACCCGATTGCTAAGGGGCGTTAAGAAGTCGATGCGCGCGGAGGGGCACTGCCGAACGCGAGTAGGGACTGCCATTTGTACCGTGGCCGCAAGCGTGCTCGTCCTTCACTTGGACGGTTCTCCCGCTGCAGGGGTGGATATAGGCTCCGGGCATCGCACGGCTCCGAACTTTGCCCGCGTGGATCTGGAACGCAGGCAGGTGAGCCTCGCGGACTATCGCGGCAAGGTTGTACTGCTCAATTTCTGGGCGACCTGGTGTGCGCCCTGCCTTGCGGAGGTGCTGCG
>DATGHL010000042.1 GCA_035308025.1 Candidatus Binataceae bacterium | reverse complement strand
TATGCAGATTGGCGGCGCGACGTTCATGGCGATCTACATCTTCGCCTTCACCTACATAGTTTTCTCGATCGTGAACGCGATCAGCCCGATGCGCGTCTCGAAAGAGGTCGAACTGGAGGGGCTCGACGTACCGGAGTTCGGGATGCCGTGCTATACGGAGGACGAGGTCGTGGACACCGAGGCGGCCTGAATCAGTCAGCACCCCGCAGCTTCTCGTTACTGATACTCAGCCCCTGTCACTGTGCGCGATCGCCGCAGGGGCAGGGGCTTTCTACTTTCCGTCCAGCGCCTGATCAGCGGGATTTGGGCAGGCCGAGGACGCGCTCGGCGATAATGTTGCGCTGAATCTCGGAGGTCCCGGCTTCGATCGTGTTGGCGCGCGAGCGCATAAAGTGATGCTGCCAGCGGCCGCTTTCAACAGCGTGCGGCGAGCCGCGCATAAGCTGGCTGGCCGGGCCTTCGAGGTTGATCACGAATTCCATCATGCGCTGGTTGAGCTCGGACCAGGCGAGCTTCGAGATCGATCCGACCGGACCGGGGTCGCCGCCCTTGAGGATCTTTGAAAAGGTCCGATAGGCCGTGAAGCGCATCATTTCGAGGTCGACATGGAACTGCGCGAGTTGCTGGCGCAGCACTGGATCCTGCGTCGCCGGCTTGCCGTGGCGGATCGTCTTGCGCGCGAGATCGACGATTTCATCGAAGACGATGCGATAGCGCATCACCGACGCCAGCGCGCTGGTGCCGCGCTCGTTCATCAGGGTGGTGGTGGCGACGCGCCAGCCTTCGTTGAGCGGGCCGAGCAGATTCGTGCGCGGCACCCGCACGTCGTCGAAGAACATCTCGTTAAATTCGGATTCGCCGGTCATCTGGCGCAAGGGTTTGACGGTGACCCCGGGGGTCTTCATATCGATCAAGAGGCAGGAGATGCCGCGATGCTTCGGCGCGGTGGCGTCAGTGCGGGCGATCAGCATGCACCATTGCGAGATATGGGCGAGCGTGGTCCAGACCTTCTGGCCGTTGACGATGAACTCATCGCCCTTGAGCTCGGCGCGGGTGCTGAGCGAGGCGACGTCAGAGCCCGAGTTGGGTTCGGAAAAACCCTGGCACCAGATCTCTTCGGCGCTCATGATCTTGGCGAGGAAACGCTCCTTCTGCTCGGGCGTGCCGTGGCTCATCAGCGTCGGCCCGACCATCGAGAGGCCGATAACGTTGAGGGGGCCTGGCGCGCGGACGCGCGCGGCTTCCTCGTTGAAAATAGCCATTTCGATTTGGCTGGCACCCTGACCGCCGTATTCCTTTGGCCAGGACATGCCAAGGAAACCGTTGGCGGCGAGCCGCCGCTGCCAGTCGCGCAGAAAATCGAGCTGCGACATTCCGGCTGGCCGGCCGCCGCCGGAGTTCCATCCGGGCGGCAGGTTAGCGCTGAGAAATTTGCGCACGCCTTCGCGAAAGCGCTCTTCTGCGGGGCTGAAGCCTAAGTCCATCGATACTCTCCGATACGAACGGCGGCCAGCCGCGCCCAGGAAGTCAGGCGTATCTGGCGCTCGGCGCCACACGGTAATCGCGCACGAATTCGATCGTTTCCTGGGCGACGCGGTCCTTGTCGCTGTCAACTGTGATTACGTGAAAGCTCTCGTCGAGCGCAACCAGCCGCGTGCGATCGTGATGCTTCATCACGAAGCGGGTGTTGCGATCGAACGGGCAGACATGATCCAAGCGGCTATGGATCAGGAGCGCCGGCTGTGTGAGGTCGCGCAGCTTCGGGCGGACGTAGGCGCTGAGTTCGAGCAGATTGAGCGCCGCCCGCAAGGGAATCAGCCGGCTGCCCGGATGAATTCGGCGCGCGGAGTCGTCGTGAATATCGGAACCATCGGAACCGCGGAAATAGAGGCGGTCCTCCCGGCCCAAGGGCCGCAGCAGGCGCACCAGGAGGTGCGCCGGTCGCGGGATGAAAAAGGCCGGCGAAAGCATCACGAGCGCCTCGATTGCGTCCGGTTGTTCGATCGCAAGACGTGCGGCGAGCAGTGCGCCCATCGAAAGGCCCGCCACCACGATCGGATCGCCGTAGGCGCGTAACTGTTCAAACCCGGCGATCACGCTTTCGTACCAATTCTCATGAGTGGTCGCGCCGAGCTCCTCCGGCTGGCCCGCGTGGCCCGCGAGTTTGACGCCATGCACGCGTATTCCGGTAGCTGCCAACCGCTCGCCGAGGTAGCGCATCTCATAGGGGGTCCCGGTTAAGCCGTGGATCAGCAGGGCGCTGAGCCCTTGACCGGGGAGAAGGAAATCGGTGAGTTCAACGGTGGGCAGAGGGGGGTCGTCGAGACCGGCCATACAGTTATGAGTTGCCCGCGGAGCTGCCGATCAGGTCGCTATGCACGACGATCAACGACTTGCTTTTCAGGTTGTTGACAAAACTGCTCCAGGCGAGCTGGCGCTGTTGCTGGAGAAAGCGTTCGGTGAAGCCCGGGCCGAGAGTTTTCCAGTCGGCGTCGCTTGGGGCGCTGCGCGAGACCACGCGGAAGATATAGGAATTACCGCCTTTCTCCATCACGCGATCGATCACCCCCGGAATTGTGGGGACCGCCGCGGCGGCCTCGACCGCCTCCTGAAACTGGCCGAGACCCGGAATCGTACCGCCGGCGCGAACAAACTCGCCGGTATTTTTGACCTGTAGACGATTGGCCGCGACGACGGCGTCGAAGGCGCCCGGCGCGCGCACCTGCTTGAGCGTCGCCGTCGCCGCCTGCGCCGCCTGGGCTTCGGCGCGCATCCGGACCATCGTTGCGGCCACGCGATCTTTGATTTCGCTCAGCGGCGGGATGCGCGTGGGTTTACGATCGAGCAGTTTGAGGAGAATCGGCGCTGGTCCTTTGATGTACGAATGGATCTCGCCGGGCTGCATCGCGAAGGCTTCTTTGCTCAGCGCCGGAGTGTCTTCCGCCCCCTTGATAGTCTCGCCGTCGGCGAAATAGGGCGTTTCGATCGCAACCAGGCCGCGTTTTTTGGCCAGGTCTTTCAAGTCGCGGCCTTCGCCAGCGGCCGCAATATCCTGATTGAGGTCCTGCTTGGCGATCGTTTCGCCCTGCTTCTCGTTGATCATCGCGATGATCCGCGGGCGCGCCTCCTCGAGGGTCTCGACCTTCGAGTTTTTGACGTCCTCGACCTGGATCACATGAAAGCCGAACTGGGTTTCCGCGATACCCAACTCGCCGGGCTTAAGCGTGAAGGCAACTTCCTCGAACGGTTTGACCAGCTCGCCACGCGAGATGTAACCCAAATCGCCGCCATTTTGTTTGGAGCCGGGATCGTCAGAGTATTCTTTCGCGAGATCGGCGAAGTTGGCGCCAGCTTTGATCTTTTGCATCAAGCTCTCGGCTTGTGCTTTGGCCGCGGCCTTCTCCGCTGCGCCCGCGTCAGCGGCTACATGTATCAGAATGTGGCGGGCATGGATCTGCTGGGGATGAGAAAAGAGCGCCTTCTGATTCTGCTCGTAAAAATCCGAAATAGCCGTATCTGTGGGCGGCTCCTTGGGAGCCAGCACGGCGGCGTCATAACGGATGAAGCTTATCCTGGCGCGTTCTGGTTCGCGGAAGGACTCTTCGTTGTCGTGATAGAACTTGGCGATCTCCGCGTCGGAGGGTCGGCCGCCGGCAAAGTTCGTGTAGGGAAATTCGAGATATTCGAGCGCGATCTTCTGACCAAAGCGATTGAACTCGGCGCGGGCCTCGTCAGGACTTGCCGCGATGGCGTCACTGACCATGAAGCGCAGGGTATCGGAAAGGATTTTGCCGCGCGTGTCGGCCTCGAAGGCGGCCGGCTCGAGCTGGTTATCACGCAGAATCTCCTCGTAGCGCGTCTCGCTGAAGCGGCCGTCATCCTGAAAGACGGCTTGCGAGGCGATCGCCTTGCCGAGGTCCTCGTCGCTGATGCGCAGACCGAGCTTATTGGCTTCGCGCTCGATCAGAATCTGCTCGATTAGGCTCTCGACCGCGATCTGTCGCAGGTTGACGCTCGCGAGCATCCGCTCGGCGTCTTCACTATGTGCGTTCTGCACCGAGCGACGGATGTTGGCGGCTTGGCGGTCGATCTCGTCGGGCAGGATGTTTCGGCATCCGGGCAGGGTGAAGAGATGCAGATAGGTGTAGCAATCGATCGAGGCGACCGGCTTGATTTGCAGAAAGTAACTGCCGAGTCCGCCAAAAAAGATCACAAAGACGGCGATCAGGAACAGCAGCAGGACTCGTGTCACCCACGAATAGGCGTAGCGCCGGATACCTTCGAGCATAGGGGCCTCATCATAGCAGGGGATCGCAGAGGACTTTACAGGCCCCCCCGCGCGCCTAACGCAGATTCCTGACGCGGTGCCGGGGCGCCGGCCACGACGACACTCGCCGGCGCGCTTTGACTTGAGCTCTGCTCGCAGTAGATAGTTGCGCGCGCCGAAGCATGTCTGTTAGTTTTTCAGTTACGCGATATCCTGAGTTCTCCATCAAGCGCGCGGGTCAATGGAGCCGAAGGCGCAGTCAGCGGGCGAGCCTGCAAGCTGTGTACGGCGCCAAGGTTGACAGTTGGGTCGGTTGGGTTGGGTTTGAGGCATAGGGCGCGCGGCCGGACCGCAGTCGAGCCGTGAATGGGGGCATAATCGGTGGCTTTTTCATCATTTTTCGGTTGGTTCTCGCACGATCTTGCGATTGATCTGGGCACCGCCAATACGCTGATCTACGTCAAGGGCCAAGGCATCGTCTGCAACGAACCTTCGGTGGTGGCGGTGCAAAAGGACTCGCGGGGCGGCCGGCGCGTGCTGGCGATCGGCGCCGAGGCGAAGAAGATGCTGGGTCGCACGCCCGGCTCGATCGTCGCGATTCGGCCGCTCAAGGACGGCGTCATCGCCGACTTCGAGATCACCGAGAGCATGCTCAAGCACTTCATACAGAAGACTCACAATCGCAAGCTGCTGGTCCGCCCGCGGATCGTAATTTGCGTGCCGTTCGGGATCACCGCGGTGGAGAAGCGCGCCGTGCGCGAATCGGCGGAATCGGCCGGGGCGCACGAGGTCTATCTGATCGAGGAGCCGATGGCGGCGGCGATCGGCGCGGGCCTGCCGATCACGGAGCCGACCGGCAATATGATTGTCGACATCGGCGGCGGCACGACCGAGGTGGCGGTGATTTCGCTGGCCGGGGTGGTCTTCTCGCGCTCAGTGCGGGTGGCGGGCGACAAGATGGACGAGGCGATCATCCAGCACATTAAGCGCAAGTATAATCTGCTGATCGGTGAGCGCACGGCCGAGTTGATCAAGATTACAATCGGCTCCGCTTACCCGGGCAATGAGATTCAGACGATGGAGATCAAGGGTCGCGATCTCGTTGCGGGCGTACCGAAGATTATCGAGATCACCGACGAGGAGATTCGCGAGGCGCTGATGGAGCCGGTGCATCAGGTGGTGGAGTCGGTGCGGATCGCGCTTGAACGGACGCCGCCGGAGCTGGCCTCGGATATCGTTGAGAAGGGCATTGTACTGGCGGGCGGCGGCTCGCTGCTGCGCAACCTTGACGTGCTCCTGCGCGAGGAGACCGGGCTGCCGGTAACGCTCGCGGACGATCCGCTGACCGCGGTGGTGATGGGCGCGGGCAAGGTGCTGGACGAGCTGTCGCTGTTGCGCGACGTCACCGTGGATTAGGCGCAGCCCTACGCAATCACAACGACAGTTGATCGAACAGAACCCCGGCGCGGGGAGCACAGGTGAGAAGTTCCTTCCTCCGGCGTAACGGCGTGATACTAACCGCCGGTACGCTGCTGATTCTGGGCCTGCATCTGATTTTGTCGGGGACGCGACCGGGCGCGCGGGCCAGCCGACCGGCTATCGCACTGATCGAATTACTCCGGCCGGTGCAAGCCTTCGAGGCAGGCTTCAGCGACGAGACGAGCGGGTTTGTCCACGACTATCTAGAGCTGGTGGGGACGCGACGGGAGAACGACGCGCTGCGCAAAGAACTCGCCGAGCTCGAAAGCGAGCGTGCGCGGACGAGCGAGCTGGAAGCGGAAAACCAACGACTGGGCGATCTGCTCGAACTGCGCGACGCCTTGGCGATGAAGGCCGTCGCCGCCAATGTGATCGGCAGCGACGCCACCGGGCTCTCGCGCACCTTGATCATCGGACAGGGCTCGCACAGCGGTTTTCGACGCGACATGGCCGTGATCGCCGCTGCGGGCGTCGTCGGCAAGCTGATCGCGGTGGCGCCCGACGCCGCGCGCGTGATGCTGATCGATGATCACAATTCGGCGCTTGATGCGATCGATCAGCGCAGCCGGGCGCGCGGTATCGTTGGCGGAGTGATCGACGACGGCCTCACGATGAAGTACGTCGGCCGCACCGAGGACTTGAAGCCCGGCGACACGATCGTAACCTCGGGCATGGACGGGATCTTCCCACGCGGCTTGCTCGTGGGCAAGGTCGCGCAGGTCTCGCAGGAAGGTCCGGGGCTGTTCCTCAACGTCGAGCTGTCGCCGGCTGCGGATTTCCGTAAACTTGAGCAGCTACTGGTGCTGACGCAAAAGCCGCCCGAACTGCAGATCGACGCCGACGATCGGAATTGACCCAGCGAGACTGAGGGAGCGTGCGGTTGTTGGGCCTGTTCACGATCGCGACGCTGATCGCCCTGATCCTGCAGACCACGATCCCGCGCTTGTTGCCCTTCGAGATCCTCGTGCCGGAGCTGACGCTGATCCTGGTGGTGGATCTTGGCCTGCGCTATCACGGAATCCCGGCGGCGCTGGCGGCCTTCGCGATCGGCTATGCGACCGACGCCTTTTCCGGCAATCAGCTTGGGCTTAATGCTGTGCTTTTCACCGCCGTTTTTATTTTGACGTACGGGCTTTCGCGAGCGGTCTTTTCGCCGGGCCGCGTCTTGGGCGTGATGGCGGTATTCGGCGGCGTCTTGTTTTGCGCGCTGGGCACTTACCTGGCCGGTGCGGGATGGACAGGATCGGAAAATGCGGCGCTGGTGACGCCGGCGATCCTGATTCAGGCGGCGTTGACGGCACTGTGCGCACCCGCGATTTTTGCCATGATGGACGGAGCGGCGTGGATGACCGGACTGCGCCGGAGCAGTTCACGGGAATACAGCTGATGGCACGGTGATGAGTGGCCAGATTCGCCAGGCGCGGTAAACATCGGCCGATTCCGCGGCTCGAGCCGCGGATTGCCGGACTACTCGCGGTGATGCTCGCCGTGCTGACCGCGGCCGCGGTCAGGCTCTACTACCTGCAACTGATCAAGCATCACGAGATGGCCGAACTGGCCGATCGCAATCGGATTCGGCTGCAGCGCCTGCCGGCGCTGCGCGGGTTGGTCTACGACGTTCGTCACCGGCCGTTGGTTGACTCCCATCCGTCGTTCGCCGCGGTGATGGTGCCGGAGGACGCGCCGGATATCGCGGCAACCTCGGCGCGGCTCGAAAAGCTGCTGGGCCAGGACGGCGTGGCCAAGAAGCTCGACGACGCCGACGATCAGGGGCGTCCGGATTTCGAGCCGGTGATCGTCGACGAGCATCTCAAGTGGCCGCAGGTGGTCGCCCTCGAGACGCATCAGCTCGAATTGCCCGGCGTCAGCCTCGAGGTCGAGCCGCGCCGCCACTACATCTACGGAACGCTCGCCGCCCATCTGCTCGGTTATGTCGGCGAAGTAACGGTGCGTGATCTGAATCGGCTCCCCGACTATCGGATGGGCGACGAGATCGGCAAGTTCGGGCTGGAGCGCACCTGGGAGCAGAGCCTGCGCGGCGACAGCGGCGGCCAGGAGATTGAAGTTGATTCGGTCGGGCGGCGGTTGCGGACGCTGCGCGACATTCCCGAGCGCCCCGGTAACAGCGTGGTCATGACGCTTGATCTTGACCTGCAGCAGGTGGCAGAGCAGGCGATCGGCGATCGTGCCGGAGCGCTCGTCGCGATCGACCCCAACACCGGCTACATTCTCGCGATGGCGAGTCATCCGGCCTTTGACCCGAACACCTTTACCGGCGGCATCACGCCGGCGATGTGGCGGGCTCTAACCACCGATCCAGCGCATCCCTTGTCGAATCGCGTGATTCAGGGGGTCTATCCGCCGGGCTCGACCTTTAAACTGGTCGACTCGATAGCGGCTCTTGAAGATCACACCTTGACGCCTCAAACCGCCTACGGCTGTGCGGGCGGAATCTATTTCGGCGGCCGTGAGTATCGATGCTGGCGCAAGCAGGGCCATGGCAGCATTTCGCTGCATCGGGCGATCGTGGAATCCTGCGACGTCTTCTTTTACAACGTCGGCCAGCATCTCGGGATCGATCGCCTCGCGGCGTGGGCGCATGCGCTGGGTCTCGGCAAAAAGAGCGGGATCGATCTGGATAACGAACGGGCCGGCGTGATGCCTTCAACTGAATGGAAGGAGCGGCGCTTCGGCGAACGCTGGTATCCGGCGGAAACCCTCTCGGTCTCGATCGGCCAAGGCTACGTCGGCGCGACGCCGCTGCAGCTTGCCGATCTCGCCGAGGCGGTGGCCAACGGCGGGACGCTGTTCAAACCGCAGTTCGTCAAGGAGATTGACGCGATCGACGGCAGTACGGTCAAGGTTTTCCCGCCGATCGTCCAGAGTCAGGCCCATATCGATCCCGAGGTCCTGGAATTGGTGCGAGCCGGGATGGCCGGGGTGGTCAATCAGCCCGACGGCACCGCGCACGGCGCCAAGATGGATAATGTGGTCGTTGCGGGCAAGACCGGGACTGCCCAGGTGGTCAAGGAGGCGCAGGGCGAACGCACCAAGGAAAACGCCCTGCCGGAAGAGTATCGCGATCATGGCTGGTTCATCGCTTTCGCCCCGCTCGATCATCCGCAGATTGCAATCGCCTGCATTATCGAGCACGCCGGCCATGGCGGTAGCACGGCCGCGCCGGCGGTCAAGGCAGTGATGCAGAAATTCTTCGAGTTGAATCCGCCGCAAGGCGGCCTGCCCGCAAAGAATCCTGACGCCCAGCATTACGCGGTTGATCCGCTCGCGGACTAGGCCGTTATGGCGGCGCTAGACCGGCGCGTCATCTATCATTTCGACTGGACGGTGTTCGTGCTGGCGCTGGCGCTGGGCGGGATGGGCGTACTCAGCGTGCTCAGCGCGACCTGGGGCAATACGCGCCACGGGCTCGACCCGCTGGTCGTGCGGCAGTTGACCTGGGTTGGTCTCGGCGCGGCCCTGATGACGGCGGCGGCGCTCTTCGATTATCGCTCGCTCAGCTCCTACGCCTATCTGATCTATGCGGTCACGGTGGGACTGCTGATCGTGGTCGCGGTCGCCGGTCACAGCACGGGCGGTTCGCGGCGCTGGATCAACCTCGGAGTGCTGAAGCTCGAGCCGTCCGAAATCGCGAAGCTGGCGGTGGCGCTGGTGATGGTACGTTATCTGCGCGAGGAGCCGCCGCGCGGCGGCTGGAAGCTTCGCCACGTTGTCATTCCCGCCTTGCTGCTCGCGCTTCCGGCCGGACTGGTCCTAAAGCAGCCCGACCTCGGTACGGCGCTGATCCTGGTGCTGATCACGGCGACCCTGATTTTTGTCGGCGGACTGAATTGGCGGACGGCGGCGATCCTGATGATCGCGGCAGCGCTCGCAGCGCCGCTGGGCTGGCATTATCTCAAGTCTTATCAGCGCGAGCGGCTGGTAAGCTTTCTCAATCCTCAGTCGGATCCGCTCGGCTCGGGCTATCACATTATCCAGTCCGAGATCGCGATTGGCGCGGGCGGCGCGTGGGGCAAGGGGTTGTTCAAGGGCACGCAGGCGCGGCTGAATTTTTTGCCCGAGCAGACCACGGACTTTATTTTTGCGGTCTTCGCCGAGGAGTTCGGTTTTGCCGGCGCGATGCTCCTGCTGGGACTCTATACGGTGCTGATCCTGCGCGGCGCTTGGATCGCGCGGCACGCCCGCGATCGCTTCGGCGCGCTGCTCGCGGTCGGCGTCACCGGGATTATTTTCTGGCAGGTCGCGATTAACGTCGGGATGGCGAGCGGGATGCTGCCGGTCGTCGGGATCACGCTGCCGCTGGTGAGCTACGGCGGTTCGTCGCTGATCGCGATGATGGCGGCGATGGGGGTGCTGATCAGCATCAACACGCGACGCTTTTTGTTCTGATTTCTTCACTTTTCACTGGCGCGGCACGGTCCGCGATCAGGCGGCAGGGAGTAAGTTATGGCGCACCCATCGAAGTTCTCGGATCCACAGGATCAGGCAATCTTTGACCTCCATCGCCGCTATCTCGAGGTTATGGAGAGCCGGCTAGAGACGATCAGCGCGGAGTCAAAAACGCACTATCTCAGGATACTGACTTCGCTCACGGAGAAGCTGGCGGTGCCGAGCAAACCGCTCTCCGAGATCGTCGGCGAGATGATGTCCGAAGCCGCCCCGCTGCTCTTCCAGGCGATGCAGCGTTAGCGTCACGCTCGTCGGTGATTTTCGGGTGCAAGACTGGTAAGTTCAGGTCTAGACGGTCTGAAGCGCGGCTTGCAGGCGTTCATCGACGGTCACGAGTTCGAGACCCTCCAGTTTTTCTCGCGCCAAGACGAAGGTCGCGAGGTGAAGAGCATCGAGCGTTCGCAATGGTTTCCCCGGGGCGACATGGCGCGCCCTCTCGCATACCGAAGGCGTCAACTCCCAGAGCTCGCATCGCGTCCATATCGCGCTAAGCTCGCGTTGCGCATCAGCGAGCCGGGCTTCGCTGACTTGTCCGAGTTGCCGCAAGCGGTGAAGCGCGCGCGAAGATTCGACTAGCGACAGCCGCGAAGTAATCAGGATCGAGGCGGCGCCGATCAGCCCTTCGATCGCCGGGCTGGTTCCGCTCTCCAGAACCGCGCGCAAGACGGCGGAGGTATCCAGGTAAAGGTAGTTGGGCATATAAATATCACCGATCACTGCGAAGCTCGCCCAGCAGAGCGGCGACGGACCCGGGTGCGAGCCCAAGCCCTTTGGCCTTCCATGTCCAACGGCCTTTTGGCTGGCTGGCACGGGTCACCTCCCCGCGCTCGGCGAGTGACTCCAAAAGCCCATCGAGCGAATCGGCTGGGTCAGGCTGCCTGCGCGTTGGTCGTAGTTCCGCCACCACTTCGTCGCGATCGGTGACCAATACGGTCTCCCCGCTTCGCACGAGCCGCAGGTATTCCGAAAGCCTTGACTTCAGTTGCTTGACACCCACCGATCTCATGGTTCGATGGTAGCTACCAGTGGTTACAAGATCAAACCGGCTCGGAGTACGTCTGTGCCGGCGATTCCGAGCAAACCGCTCTCCGAGATCGTCGGCGAGATGATGTCCGAAGCCGCCGCGCTGCTCTTCCAGGCGATGCAGCGTTAGTTTGACGTGAAATTGTTCACTCATTGTTACGCCTTGTTCTATTGGACCCAATGTGATTTGAAAATCTTGGGCCCCACTTAGAATTGGACGTCGACCGGGAGGATCAGCATTGGACATCCGTCGCAACCATCGTGACCTCAGCCCCGCGCAGAAGGCGGCGTTTGTTCATGCCGTTTTGGCGCTCAAGAACAACGTCGACAGCACGCTTCACCCAGGAGCACAAAAGCGATACGACGATTTTGTCGAAGTACATAAGAATGCGATGACCGGGCCTGCGATGTTCGAGCCGATGCCACATGGCACATCGCTCTTTTTTCCGTGGCATCGTATCTTGCTTCGGCAGTTCGAAGTTGCGCTTCAGTCCGCTGCAAACGATTCTTCGATCACGCTGCCATATTGGGACTGGAATTACGCTGACGCGAGCAATCCGTTTACCGCCGATTTCCTGGGTGGAGACGGCGATAGAGCCCAAGGAGGTCGTGTCACGACGGGACCTTTCGCTTTTATCGCAGGCGCCTTCCAAATCCTTGTATGGGATGACGCCGCCGGAGATCCAGGCTTGAGACGCGAGTTTGGCGAGGACGCGACGGCTTGGTTGCCAACGTCCAGCGATATCTCAGCGGGTCTCGCCAAGACGCCTTATTGGCCGGGGCCCTCCAGCTTCGAAAGCGTTTCGGAGGGTGTTCTGCATAATCCAGTCCATCGATGGGTTGGCGGAAACATGGCCGACGCGACATCTCCAAACGACCCTGTCTTCTTTTTGCACCACGCCTTCCTGGACCTGCTCTGGGAGCGATGGAAGCATCAGCATCCGACCATAGATCAATACACTCCGCTGAACGGCGCCCCAGGACGAGACTTGGATTCCACGTTGGTCTTTAACGCGCCGACTGAACCGTCGCCTTGGACAGGAACATGGACGATTCGGCAGACCCTCGACCCCGCTGGACTCGGATTCGGCTACGCATGACAGGTGGCTTTCTAGTCTTCATGGCCGGCGCTAAGACCTGACCCGCAATGTTGCCTGAAGGCGTCGGCCGATTACCCCTTCGGCAGTTGCAGGATGCGTTCGCCGATCATGTTTTTCTGCACGGCGGATGAGCCGCCGGCGATTGTCAGGGCTTCGACCCACAACTGGCGGCGCATCCAGTCGCCGTCGGGAGCAAACATCGAGTGGCGCTCGAGGGTGGCGTAAGTCCCCAGCACGCGCGAGGCGAATTTCGTCATCCGCTGCGAGAGGTCCGTCGAGACCAGCTTGCCGATCGAGGATTCCGCGCCCGGCTGCTGCCCCTTGAGGCGTTTGGTCAAGGCGCGCAGACCGCTGTATTTCTTCGCCGTCACCTCGCAAGCAAATTGCGCGATCGACTGACGGATTTCGTCGTCGTCGGCCGCCGGCGAATCATTGAGCGGGATAGCCTTCGCGAGCTCGACTAGCTGCGACAGGATGACTTCGCCGCCGCCAATCGTCTCACTGATGCCGAAGCGCTCATGCATCAGCGTCGCGACCAGCACCTGCCATCCGGCGTTGAGCGGGCCGAGCAGATTCTCCTTGGGCACGCGGACGTCCTCGAAAAAGATCTCGTTGAAATCGGCGTCGCCGGTAATTTGCTTGAGCGGCTTCACCGTGACGCCGGGGCTGCGCATATCAACGATCAATGCGCTCATGCCTTTATGCTTGGGAACGGCGGGGTCAGTGCGGACGAAGAGCTGGCAGAATTGCGAGCGCTGAGCCCCGGTCGTCCAGACCTTCTGGCCGTTGACGACGAAGGAGTCGCCCTGGAGTTCGGCCCGCGTTTGTATCGAGGCTAAATCTGAACCGGCGCCCGGCTCGGACATCCCTTCACACCAGATCTCCTCGGCTTCCAGAATCGGCTGCAGGTAGCGCTTTTTCTGTTCCTGAGTTCCCCACTGCATCAACGCCGGACCGTTCATGATGATGCCGAGAACGTTGATCCCGATCGGCAGATTGAGCCGCGCCAGCTCCTGCTGAAAGATCAGTTGCTCGATGAAGCTGGCGCCGCGGCCGCCGTATTCCTTTGGCCAGCTTAGTCCGATCCAGCCACCCGCATAGAGCTTCTTGTGCCACTTCTTGTTGCGCTCCCATAGCAGGTCCTCGCTGATGCGCGAGCGCTCGTCGTCGGTCAGCGGCGGCGGCTGATTGGCTTCGAGCCAGCCCCGCACCTGCATCCGATAGGCTTCCTGCTCGGGCGAATAATTGAAGTCCACTTGATGTTTTGACTCCTGCGGCCGCGCGAATGATCATGGCTTGCCGCTGCCTCGATGTTAGCGAAGGCAGTGAGGAATACGCCAGCGCGCTCTTAACCAGAGCTGGCGGAGCGCGGTTGCCGCGCGAAGCGAGTAGGCGAGTCTGCGCGCTGCGTTAAGATTCTTGGTCAGCAAAGCAGCTAGCGTGATCCCTCGTTCGCGTTGCGCAGGCGCGCGACCGTAATCGACGTGCTGTGGCCCTTGAGCAGCGGCGCGAGGGCGACGCGGCCCCCATAGGACTCGACGAAGCTCTGGCCGTCCACGATTTGACCGTGGTAGTCTTCGCCTTTAACGAGCACGTCGGGGCGCACGCGGCGGATGATCTCCTCGGCGCGCGTGTCGTCGAAGATGACGACGTATTTGACCATCTCGAGCGCCGCGAGCAGGCGCGCGCGGTCGGCGGCGGCGTGAATCGGCCGATCGGCGCCTTTGAGTTGGCGCACGCTACGATCACTGTTGAGCCCCACCACGACGAGATCGCCCTGCGCGCGCGAAAACCCGAGGATCTGCAGGTGACCCGCGTGCAGCAGGTCGAAGCAGCCGTTGGTGAAGACGATTTTGCGGCCGGCGCGGCGTTCGCGCGCGAGGGCGCCGTCGAGCTCGCGCGCGGAAAGAATCTTGACCTCGTGACTGCTATAGGCAGGTTGCAGCGCGCGCACCAGATCCTCGCGCGAGATAATCTCGGCGCCCATTCGCGAGACCTCGAGGCCCGCGGCGAGGTTGGCGATCGCGGCCGCCGAGGCATAACTCAGCCCGGCCGCGGCGAGCATCCCGAAGAAGGTCAGCACGATGTCGCCGGCGCCGGTAACGTCAAAGACCTCGCGCGGCGAGGTCGACAGATACTGGCTGCGGCCGCCACGCTCAGCCAGGTACATGCCCTCGCGATCGAGCGTGATCAGGCAGGCTTTAAGCTGCAGCTGGTCGATCAGTTTCTCGGCCGCGGTGCGCCAGGCGTCGCGATCCGTCAGCTTGATGCCGGTGGCGCGCTCGGTTTCGTAGCGGTTGGGGGTCAGGACGGTTGCGCCGCGATAGATCGAATAATCGTCGCTGAGGCGCGGATCGACGATAATCGGGATCGCGCGACGGTTGGCGGCGTCAATCAGCGCACGCAGCACTGCGGGGGTCAAAAGGCCTTTGTTGATGTCCGAGACCAGCACCGCGTCGGCGCGCTGCAAAGCCCCGGCGATGCGCGCGGTAAACATTTGCTCGCGCTTCGGGGTGAGCGGGCGCAGGTCTTCCTGATCGACGCGCAACAGTTGCTGGGTGCCGCGATTGGCCGACTGCACCGAACCGAGCAAGCGCTCCTTGACGATGGTCGGGCGCTCCGGATCAACCATCAATGTGCGGGTATCGATGCCGAGATTGCGGAAAATCTCGTGCAACTTTTCACCGTTGGCATCGGCGCCGATCACGGTGAGCGCCGCCGGACGCGCGCCGAGCGCGCACAAATTCGCCATCACGAAGCCGGCGTTGCCGGGCTTCTCCTCGCGCCGATGAGTGCGCAGGACGGGAATCGGAGCTTCGGGCGAAATCCGCTCGACGTCGCCCCAGACGTAGCGGTCGAGAATGACCTCGCCGGCCACCACGATCCGCAGCGGCTTAACGTCGGGGAACATCAGGTCAGCCATCAGCTCGGCGGTCGGCGATCCCACCCTTGATGCGCCTTTGCGCGATGCCATCGAGCGCATGATACGCGATCGTTGCACTTTGGATAAGCGACTTTACTTGAGCGAGCGGGCGTCTTAGCGCACGGAAAAGCCGCCGTCGATAATCAGATCTGCACCCGTCATATGATCCGAGGCGCGCGAGGCCAGGAAGACCACGGCGCCGGCGAGCTCTTGCGGCTCGCCGAAGCGTCCGCGCGGCGTCCGCGTCACCATCTCCTTCAGCAATTCGGCATATTCCGGGCCGTTGCGAATCCAGTCGGTCATATCGGTATCGAACCATCCGGGCATCAGCGAGTTGACCTGGATATTGTGCGGCGCAAGCTCGAGCGCGAGGCAGCGGGTCAAAGTTTGAATCCCGCCCTTGGCGACGGCATAAGAGGGAAAAATCGGGGTGCCGGCATTGGCGACGATACTGCTGACATTGATGATCTTGCCGCCGCGACCCCGCCGGACCATCGCTTCGGCCACATACTTCGAGAGCAGAAAGCCGGCGTTGAGGTTGACCGCCATCACGCTGTCCCACTCCTCGGGAGTCTGCTCGAGGATACCCTTGAGGATCGCGAAGGCGGCGTTGTTGACGAGAATATCGACGTCGCCGAGCTCACGCGTGACGCTGTCGAGAGCAGGCTTGAGCGCGGCGCGATCGGCCAGATCGATCTGCAACGCGATCGCCGGCGCGCCGAGCGCGCGCAAATCGGCGAGGGTCGCCGCGTTCTTGTCGGCGTCGCGCGCGAGGATCGCGACCGCCGCGCCCGCTTCGGCCAGCGCCAGGGCGAGACCGCGCCCAATACCGCGATTACCACCGGTGACCATCGCGACCCGGCCGGTCAGATCAAACAGCCGATTTGAGGTTGCCATTGGCTTGGTCATGCTGCATTACTCCTCCACAAGTTTATGCCGGCTGCCCGCCAAAATGGATTGCGTCTTAAAGCGCGATCCACCTACTCTGGGGAGCAACGGCGAAAACGAAAGTGCTGCCGCCGTCAGTAAACATTATGTTAGCAAGATGTCAGCAAGCATTTTAATCGAACCACGCGCTCGTGCGCGGCAGATGGTGTCAGGGAGGCTTCAAGGATGCAAGTTGCGGGGATAAGGCCGAGGACGGTCGCCGGATTTATGTTTGCCGGGCTCATGTTTGCGCTCGCGATGTCCATCGCCGCGGCCGTTCAGGCGCAGACCGCGGATCAGGTGCCGCGGCTGCACGGCTATACCATCGTGAAGCCGCTCCAGGGCGTTACTCACGCAGAGGTTCGCGCGGCGGTCGCGGCGTCAAGCACGATCCCGATGTGGGATTACAGCGTCGTCTCGCCGCTGGACAGCAAGACCTACACGGGAACGATGATCGGGCGCAGCCCATACTTTCATGGCCTCCGCACCACCAATATCCCGACCTTTCTGGTGCCGTTGATCATAAATCTGCCGGACGGCGGAGTCTTCGATCCGACCAAGGCCGACAAGAACTGTCTGACAGCGCCCAACGACGTCGCGTCGACCCTGATGCAGCAGTCGCCGATTCTCACCAACGCCAGCTTCACCTTCGGCCCCACCTTCGTCGGCGACACCCAATATATCGATGCGTTCCAGCGCGGCAACTTCTGGAACACCAACGTCGTGACTACTGGCAACAGCTATCACACGATGTTAAGTCCGGTGACCACGTTGCCGGCGGTTACGGTTAATATTCCCGCGGGTCAGGGCGCGACTTACAACGCGGCTACCATGTTCGGCGGATGTGGAAATATCGGAGTGATGGACAACAACACTTTCGACGGAATCCTCCAGAACACGGTGCTGCCGTCACTCAAGTCGAGCGGAGTTGGTCCGACTACGCTGCCGCTGTTTCTGGTCTACAATGTTGTGCAGGGCGTTGCGGGTGACAGTATTGGCCCCTCTAATTGCTGCATCCTCGGGTATCACAACGCAGTCGGCGCTGCGGTGCAGGTCTATGGGATCTCCGATTTCGACACCACGACGATATTCACGGGCGGCGGATCGATCACCAGCGACACCTCGGTGATGGCCCATGAAGTGGGCGAATTGACTGACGACCCGCTGGGCACTAATCCAACCCCGCTCTGGGGCAATATCGGTCAGGTGAGCGGATGCCAGGGAAACCTGGAAAACGGCGATCCGCTCAGCGGCACGGTTCTTCCGCCAGTGACGCAGTCCAACGGCTTTGCCTATAACCTGCAGGAATTGGCGTTCTTTTCGTGGTTCTATCGCCAGACTCCTCCCGGGCTCGGGGTGAACGGATGGTTTTCCAACAATGGCACCTTCACCGCTGGCCAACCGTCGGTTTGCTGAGCACCGCCTGGCCGATCGCAACTCGAATCTCGGACGGAACCCAAAGACTGGGCCGAAAAGCTCAGGCGAGAGATTGAATGAAACATATCAAGCGCATAATTCCGCTGGCATTTGTGGGATTTTTCCTGGTTCTTCTGGTGCGGCTCTCCGGCTGGACTGACTCGCTCGTCGAGGTGACCAGCGAGAGCGCGCAAAGCGCCAACGATTCGGTGAGCTGGTCGCAACTCGGGGGCGATGGCGCCGTCCTGTCCGCCAGTACCTTCAATGCCAATTCAGCCGGGGGAAGTGTGACCGGTACCCTGAGCGGTCCTAACAGCCTCGTGGCGGTGGTCTGTCCGGCCAGCCCGTCGTGCAGTTGGGCCGACAGCTTCGCGGGCGGCGATACGCTGGTTTGGACGTCGGACGCGGGCAACAGCGGCACCGGGCCGCTCACTCTGAGTTTTGCCAATCCAATCTCGGGTGCCGGCGCGCTAATCCAATCGGACGTTCCGGGACAGTTTACGGTCGAGATCACCGCGTTCGGCAGCGGCGGCGGTACGCTTGGAAGTTTCAGCGAGACCAGTGACACCAATGGTGACGCGACTTACCTCGGTCTGATGGACAGCTCGGGCGCGAACATCGCCTCGATCGAATATCAGATCACCGCATGTGGACAGGCTGATTGCTCGGACTTTGCGATCGATACGCTTTTCCTGAATGATACTCCCGTCTCGGCCAGCCCGACCCCTACCCCAACCGCGACGCCGACGCCGGTCGTGACCACGACGCTGACCACGTCGCCCGCCAAGCTCGACTTCAAAAACGTCGACGCTACGGCGACCAGCAAAACCAAGAAGCTGACGCTGCATAACAAGGGCGCGAACGCGGCGACGATCGGCCAGATCGCCCCGCCGAGCTCGTTTACGCTCTCAAGCGACAACTGCTCGAACCTGACCGTCGCGCCCAAGAAGAAATGCACCGTTGATTTTGCCTTCGCGCCTGCGACGGCGGTCGGCAGCGTGAGCGAGACGCTCGTGATTCCTTACAACGGCGCGAGCCCGAGCGAGACGCTCGAAGGTAATGGCATCGCGGTGACGTTGTCCGCGCCCAAGTCGGTGACGGCCCCATCTGTCGCGGCCGGGTCAGTCGGCAAAGCGAAGAAAATCACGATCCACAACAAGAGCACTGCTACTGTTCAGATCGGTGCGGCAAGCCTCAGTGCGAATTTTCAGATCGCCTCCGGCGGCGACGCCTGCGCGAACACCGCGCTCGCGGCCAAGGGCAAATGCGTCGTATCGCTTGAATTCGCGCCGGCTACGGGAACCAGCGGGACGCTCCCCGGCACGCTCGCCTATAACTTTACCTACGGTGCGAACAGCAACAGCGTTTCGATTTCGTTGAAGGGCAAGGTGAAGTGACCGCGGTAGGCGCGCTCAAGCGCCTGACTGCACTACTGCTTGTAGCGTTTTTCCTGGTTCTCCTCGCGTGCCGCGACGGCGGGACGAACACATTGGTGGAGCTCATCAGTCAGATCGCGCAACAGGCCGCGGCGCGGCCCAGTCTGTGAACCGCAATTGCGGACGATTGGACTTCGTTCGCCGCCGCTCTATATTGACTTGCCGGAGGCTCTCGGCTGCAACGTCTCACAGCGAGGTCGCGAAGCACCGGTTCATTCACAGCGACAGGGGGATGTCATGGGACTCAGAACGCCTGAGCAGTACAAACAGTCGTTGCGTGACGGCCGTGCGGTTTTTTTCCGCGGCGAAAAGGTCAACGACGTCACCACCCATCCGGTTATCGGCATCGCGGTGGAGCACGCCTGTATCGATTACCGGATGACCGAGGATCCGGCATATCGCGGCCTCGCGGTGATCAAGGAGGGCGCGGGTGAGTACAGCCGCTACTTCCATCTCCCGCGCAATGGCGACGATCTGCGTCAGCGCAGCGAGCTGATCGCGGCCTCGACGCGCGAGGGGGCGACGCTGGTGGTGTTGATCAAGGAGATCGGCACCGACGCGCTGCTGGCGCTGCATATTATCGGCGAGCGGTTGGCCGCGGCGGGTCATCAGCAATACCGCGAGCGCATCCACAATTATTATCGCCAATGCCGCGACAACGATCTCGCGATCGCGGTCGCGCAGACCGACGTCAAGGGCGATCGCTCGCTCGGACCCACCGCGCAGGATCATCCGGACTACTACGTGCGGGTGGTCGAGGAGCGGCCCGGCGGCGTCGTCGTGCGCGGCGCCAAGGTCCATACCTCGGTCTCGACCAACACCAACGAAGTCATCGTGCTGCCGACGCGCGCGATGCGCGCCGAGGACAAGCCCTACGCGATCGCCTTTGCCATTCCGATCAATACGCCGGGCCTCAAGCTCATCGCGAGCCCGCACGGCAGCGCGAAAAAAGATCCGTTCGAGCATCCGATCAGCGCGCGCCACAAGATGATGGAGACGCTGACGGTGTTCGACGACGTCTTCGTGCCCAACGAGCGGATTTTCCTGAACGGCGAGATCGAGTTCGCCGGCTTGCTGGCGCTGACCTTCGTCCGTTTCCATCGCTTCACCGCAGTCTCCTACAAGTTGCCGTTGCTCGAGCTGATGGCTGGGGCGGGAGCCGCGATCGCAGAGGCCAACGGGATCGCACGCGCGGGCCACGTGCGCGACAAGTTGACCCACCTGGCGGCGTATCACACGACGGTGCGCGGGCTGATCGAACACGCGGCGGCGACCTGCACGATTGAGGACGGTCTCGCGGTGCCCAACACGCTAATCACGAACGTCGCCAAGTATCATTTCGCCCACAATTATCATCAGGCGGTGCAGATAGTGCAGGATCTCGCCGGCGGCATCCTCGTGACGGGTCCGGCGGCGGAGGATTTTACCAGCGAGGCGACGCGCGCCTACGTGACGAAGTATCTGGGCGGCGCGAAAGGCCACGATGCCGAAAATCGCGTCCGCCTGTTGAACCTGATCGCCGATCTGACGGCCTCGGATTACGGCGGCTATCAGGAGGTGCTCGCGGTCCACGCCGAGGGCGGCTTCGAGGCGGAGAAGCTGCAGGCCTATCGCGAGTACGACTTCAAAACGGTCGCGGCCTATGCGCGAAAATTAGCCGGCGTGTAACAAAAACATCCTTGCCAAAACTGCGTCGCGGCGCGCATCATTAACGTATGACGTGCCCGGCATGCTTGCAGGAAAACGAAGAGTGGGCGAAGTATTGCGCCGACTGCGGCCGCGGGCTGAGCGGGCAACTGCCTGCGCCGTCAAGTTTCGCGATGGGCGTATGGTCGGATCGCGAGCGTCAATGCGCGAACTGCGCTGAGATGATTCCGGCGCGCACGCGCTTCTGCGCCCGATGCGGGACGACGGCAGGCGATGCGAGTGTCAGCCGCGCAACGAGTCCGGTGGTGGGCGCACTCGTCACCGGCGTAATCGCGGTAACCTCGTTGGCGGCCACGATCTTCCAACACCGCCCCAAATAGCGCTCGCGTCTCGTGGCAATTCACGGCCACCAGAGCTAAATCCTCTTTTAAGGGAGCATATAGATGCAGCTCCGAGGGGCTCTGGGCTGGTTCAAATTAGGTAAGAGAGGGCGTCGCGCACTAATCTGGAGTGCAGCTTGGGGCCTCGCAACCTATCTTATAATGTTCAGCGACGCGATTTTGTTTGCCAATCATGTGGGCAAACTGACCCGGCACGATCCCGCGCTCTGGGAGATCCCGACCGCCTTGCAAGATTCATCACGGCCCAGCGCGCCCGGCGAAACGCTTTCCTATCTGGGATATGAATTCGATGTGCCCCGAGACGCCCTCGATCCGCAAAGAACTAGGGTTGCCGGATCGTTGGTAATGATCTGCCTTCGTACCGGAATGACGATCTTCATTTCGAAGCATCCGACCGGGGAGTTTGTGCATACCCCGAGAAGTCAGAGTCACCGGGTGAGGTTCAAACTGTTATTAGCTTGGGGCCACGAGGCATCGCGGTCGGACTATGCGCTTGTCCGCGCTGCATTGGGTACAACCCCAGCGGACATATGTCTATTCAATCCGATCGCGGCCAATCACGGCACTGCGTTACTCTTGATGAAGTCCACCTTACTTGGCGTGATGCCGAGAGCAGAATCAGGCATCTTCTTTTTGCAAACAAAGTATTTTCGCGGCTTCCAGTATGGGGAGCCTCGCAGCCGCCCGAGTGAGATTGATGATTATCTATTCGGACGTGAGGATAATCTTCATTTCATTTTTCGTAATCGACGACGTGAGATTTCGCAGGCAGAGATCAATCGCGTTATCCAAAGTGTTCGAATGGTTCCAGCGGCTCACGCCTCTAACTGATTAGCACGGCCGCGTTCTGCTTGAAGTCTTAAATTTCCCAACAAATTCACTTTGTGGCCCGTCGCCGGACTACCGCCGAGACCCGCCGGAAGCTTCGTGGGCGTCGAAGTTCCAAGGGTTGGCGGCGGAGCCGGTGATACGCCATCGTGGCATCACGATCGCCGGGTCGGAGGTCGCTTCGAAGAGCACCTCGCAGGGCAGGCCGATCGCGGCTTCGCTCGGCTCGTTCGTCAGCACGCCGGCAACACGGGTCAGCGCTCCATCGGCTTCCTTGCAGTCCTCGAGCTCGATGATCGCGACGACATACGGCACGATGCCGACGAAGGCGCCGACGATCGGCTGCACCACCTCGACGTAGCTGTGAATCACGCCCTTGCCTAAGGTCCCGAACCATCCGAGGTCCATCGAAGTGCATTTGCTACAGGCTGGGAAGGTCGGCGGAAACCATTTATGGCCACAGCGGTTGCATCGGCGGACTAAGTATTTGTGCTCGCGCGCGCCATCCCACCATTCGCGGGTGTCGAAGTCGGGGATGATACGGAGTTTGGAATAGTCAATTGTTTTAGACATGGGGTTGTTCCGTCAGCAATCCGGGATTCTTCGCTTCGCAGACTTCGCTCAGAATGACAAACTTGCTCTCCGATCAAAACCTTAGTGTCATTCTGAGCGCAGGGCTTCCGCAGCGAAGAATCCCGGTCTTCTTCATCATTCTCACGCAGCTAGGCCTCGCAGAATGAGGCAGCTCGCCATGTTTTCGTAGCCCCAAGCCATGCCGCAGCAGAGGCGCGCGCGCTTGACCTGCCGGCATCCGGCGGCACGATCGTAAGTGTGTTTACCCTCGGCCCAGCCGGGGCAGGCGTCGTCGGCGCGATGACGCAGTTGGCGGACGTTCTCGATCACCATCTGCACCCCGTGGGTGTAGCCCTCGGAGAGATGGCCGCCCGAGAGATTGCTCGGCAGTTCGTGATCGATCTGCAGCCGTCCGCCCTTGACGAAATCGCCCGCCTCGCCCGGCCCGCAGAAACCGTTGGCCTCGAGCTGGATCAAAGTCGTGAAGGTGAAGGCGTCGTAGCATGAGACGAAATCGACGTCGCGATGCGCGATGCCGGCCATGCCGAACGCGCGCTTCCATCCGTAGTTGCCGGCGACGTAGTGGAGCACCGGCCGCGAGTAGTTCCACTGCGGATTTTCGGTCATCGTGCGCGCGTAACCGCCCATGATGAAGACCGGCGGATGGCGCAGGTCGTAGGCGCGCTCGCGCGAGGTGACGATGATCGCCGCCGAGACATCGGTCTCCTGGCAGCAATCGAGCAGGCGAAAGGGTTTCACCACCCAGCGCGAGCGCTGATGGTCTTCGATAGTGATCGGCGTGCGATGGCGCGCCTTGGGATTGAGGCTGGCGTGATAGCGATGCGCCACCGCGATTTCCGCAAAGGCCTTGGTCGTACAGCCGGTGTCGCGCAGATAGCGCATCGCGGACATACCGAAGCGCTGCGCGGGCGTCGTCCAGCCCCAGCCCATGTTGAACTGGTCGTCGCCGGCAGCGTTGGCAACCGGGATCGGACCGCCCGGGATCTGACCGCCCATGCGGCGTCCCGAGCGCCCGTTCATCGAGCGAAAGCAGACCATCGTCTCGCAGTAACCGGCTTCGATCAGGCCGATCGCGTGCGCGACCAGCGCTTCGGTGCTTGAACCGCCGCCGAAGATGTCGAGCGAGTAGTTGAGGCGGCAACCCAGCGCGGTCGCGACGTGCGCGGCCGAGGTCGAGTCACCGATCTGGTAGCTGGTCATGCCGTCGATGTCGGAGGGTTTGAGCCCGGCGTCGGCGATCGCCTTGGTCACCGCCTCACACGCCATCGAGAGCGTCGTGCGATTCGACGGCCGCATATGCGGAGTCTCACCGACACCGACGATGCAATACTTGTCAGTCAATGCTCCCATCTATTTTCGATCCTTGGCTGTCGCGTTCGATCCCTGGCCGCCGCGGTTTTCAGGACTATAGGGGACGGCGCCGCCAACTTGAAAGAGGGACGCACCGGAGTCACGCGGCATCGGGGAGATGACGCGTGAACCCTGATCTTTGCCGGGGTCACAATTAACACATTCTTAATACTTTCCTAGCGCGACCGCGCAACTCAGGTCCTAGACTTAGTGGAATAATCTTAAATGGAGAAGAATCAGGATGCGATCGAGCTTCAGGGTTTTGCGCGACCGATCTCTCGTATTGTCTCTGCTGGCGGTGGTCGGCTTGGTCATCGCGGGGTGGGGTTCGGCCGGCGCCGGGATTCAGCTTACCGGTGCGGGCTCGACTTTCGACTATCCGTTCTTCTCGCGCGCCTTCTACAACTACTCGCAGCAGCATGACGGCGTGACGGTCAACTACCAATCGATCGGCAGCGGCGGTGGGATCCAGCAGTTCATCGCCAAAACGATCGATTTCGGCGCCAGCGATGTGCCGATGAATGCCGACGAACTGTCGCATGCGGGCGCGCCGGTTCTGCAGATTCCGGTGACGCTCGGCGGCGCTGCGATTGCGTACAACATTCCCGGAATTCCCAGCGGGCTGCGGCTCACACGCGAAAATATCGCCGAGATCTTTCTCGGCAATATCGTCAACTGGAAAGATCCGGCGATCCAAAAAAACAACTCCGCGCTCAAGCTGCCGGATTTGCCAATCGTGGTGGCCCATCGCTCCGACGGCTCGGGCACCAGCTACATCTTCACCGATTTTCTAAGCGCGGTCTCACCGGCGTGGAAGCAAAAGGTCGGAGTTGGCAAGAGCGTGCAGTGGCCGGTCGGCGTCGGCGGCAAGGGTAATGAGGGAGTCGCCGGTCTCGTCAGCCAGACTCCGGGCGCGATCGGCTATGTTGAGCTGGCGTATGTACTGCAAAATCAGACGACCTACGCGCTGGTGCAAAACAAAGCAGGAAGTTACGTTTATCCCGCGATCGCGACAGTCAAGAGCGCCGCGGCGACCAAGCCGAATGTAAGCGCGACGGATTTCTCGATCGTTGACGCTGCGGGCGCGAACTCATACCCGATTAGCGGTTATTCCTGGGTGATACTCTATCAGAACCCCACCGATCCGGCGCGCGGCGCCGCGCTCAAGGCGCTGATGAACTGGCTCGTCACCACGGGTCAGGCTACCGCGGAGGCGGTTTCGTATGTGCCTCTGCCGGAAAATGTCCAACAGCAGGCGGTTCAAGTCCTCGAGCAGATGAAGACCAGTTAGCTCGTGGCGGGCGCGGTTGTGGATCAGAATAACCTTATGACCGATCCGGCCGGGATCGAGACGGCGACCGCGCAGAGCCGCGCGCGAATGCGGCAGCACGCGGCGGAGTCAGCCGGATGGGGCGGCTACCCGGATCGGCTCGCGGCGAAGCTCTTTGTCAGCGCCATGTATCTCGCGTGCGGAATTTTTCTCGCACTGGTCATCGGCTTGTTCCTCGAGCTGCTGCTCAATTCACTGCCGTCGATTCGGGCATTTGGCCTGAGCTTCCTGTGGTCAAGCAGTTGGGATCCGGTTGCGAGCAAGTTCGGCGCGTTGCCGTTCATCTACGGCACCGTCGTGAGTTCGACTGTTGCGATTGTGCTGGCGGGCGCGATCGGCGTGCTGGCGGCGATCTACCTGGCCGAATTCTCGCCGGACTGGGTCAGCACCCCGCTCGGTTTTTTGATCGAGCTGCTGGCCGCCGTGCCGAGCGTAGTTTACGGTCTGTGGGGACTCTTCGTCCTCGCGCCGATTATCAGAAATATTCTCGGGCCATTTCTGCAGCATGGGCTTGGCTTCCTGCCGCTTTTCACCGGCCCGATTTACGGCGTCGGAATGTTGGCGGCAGTACTGATTCTGGCGCTGATGATCGTGCCGACAGTCGCCGCAATCTCGCGCGACGTAATCGCGGCGGTGCCGCAGACGCAGCGCGAGGCGATGCTCGCGCTGGGCGCCACGCGCTGGGAGGTCATCCGCCGCGTGGTGCTGCCGACGGCGCGCATCGGCATCTTCGGCGCCTGCATCCTGGCCCTGGGGCGGGCGATCGGCGAGACCATCGCAACCACGATGGTGATCGGTAACCGGCCGGTGATCTCGGCCTCGCTGTTTGCGCCCGGCTACACTTTGTCGAGCGTCATCGCGAACGAATTCACCGAAGCTACTACTACAGTTTACCTCAGTGCGCTGGTCGAGCTCGGGCTGCTGCTCTTCATCGTCAGCATGATCGTCAATGGGCTGGCGCGCCTGTTACTCTGGTCAATAGTCAGACCCGCCAAATGACGAATCAGAATCATGAATCAGGCAGGAGCTGATCCGACGCCGGGCGGACGCCGGCGATGGCGTGAGTTGCTGCCCGTCGCGTTAAGCGGATTGTGTGCGGGCGGCGTCGCGACTGTACTGATCCTGATCCTCGGTTACGTGGCCGCGCAGGGCTTCCGCGCGATCTCGATTCCCTTTTTGACGCAGCTTCCACATCCGGTCGGCATCGCCGGCGGTGGCGTCGCGAACGGAATCGTCGGCAGCCTGATTATCGTCGGGCTGGCGGCGCTGATGGCTTTTCCGGTCGGGCTGCTGACCGGAATCTTTCTCGCCACCTATGGCCGCGGACCCGGCGCCAATCTGATTCGCTTCCTGTGCGATGTTCTCGCCAGCATCCCAAGTATCGCGATCGGGCTTTTCGCCTACACTCTGCTGGTCCAGCCGTTCGGCCACTTCTCCGCGATTTCGGCCTCGTTCGCGTTTGCCGTGCTGATGATGCCGCTGATCATCCGGACCACAGAGCAGGCGATGCGCGGCGTGCCCTACGAAGTTCGCGAAGCCGCGCTTGCGCTCGGCGCCAGCGAGTATCACGCCACCCGCCGCTTCGTCCTGCCGGTCGCGTGGCCGGGCGTGATCACCGGCCTGATGCTGGCGCTCGCGCGCATCACCGGTGAGACCGCGCCACTGCTCTTCACCGCATTCGGCAGTCAATTCTGGGAACTCAACCCGGCGAATCCGATGGCCGAACTTTCGCTGCAAATCTTCACCTACGCGATTTCGCCCTACAAGGAGTGGCACGAACAGGCCTGGGGCGGCGCACTGATCCTAATCCTGTCGGTCTTCGCGTTGAGCGCCTATGCGCGGCTGCGCCTGCGGCGCAACATTAGCTACCTGTAGTAGGCGCTATGCTCCCACGGCGCCTCGATAAATCACTGGCGCTCTGCGAATCGCGCTGTCATCGCGATAATTTCGACTTGCGGCGGGCCGCCGCTGATTTCCGCGCGCCCGGCTTCGATCGTCATATCGAGCTCGCTCCGAATCCCGAATCGCTCTGGCAGGTAAATCCCTGGTTCGACCGAAAAGCAGGTGTTTTCGATCAAGCTGCGATGGTCGCGCGTCTCCAGCGAATCAAGGTTAGCGCCGGTGCCGTGGACCTCGCGGCCGATCGAATGGCCGGTGCGATGCACGAACTGCTCGCCGTAACCGGCCGCTTCAATCACATGCCGGGCAGCGCGATCAGCCTCCTCGCCAGTGACCGGAGCGCCCGCAGCGACCCGGCTGCGGACCAAATCGACGGCGGCGTCGCGCGCCTCAGCCACGATTTTGAACGCCGCTCCGAGATGCTCCGGCACGGCGTCGCCGACATAGCCCATCCAGGTGAGATCGCCATAGATACTGTCTGGCGCGGTCTCCTTGGCGAACAAATCGAGTAGGACGAGATCGCCCGGCTTGATCGCGGTGTCGTGCGTCGCGCCTGGACAAAAATGCGGGTTGGCGGCGTGCGCGTTGACCGCGACGATCGGCGCTTCGTCGGTGCGCAGCCCGCGCGCACCGATACGCTCGAGCACGAAGCGCTGCAGGCCGTACTCCGTGCAGGAGCGGTTCTCGCGGACGCACCGTGCGACCTCGCCGAAGGCCTCGTCCACGATTGCGCGCAGATGAAGTGCGGCGCGGCGATGACCCGCAAGCTGCGCGGCCGTCAAAACCGCTTCGAAACGCTGGATCAGATCAGCCGCGCTCACCACCTCGACGCCGGTCGCCCGCACCAGTTCGAGCGTCCCGGCATCGACGCGCGAGACGTAGGGAATGGCGCACATCGGCGAATAGTTCATCGCGATCCGGCGGCATCCTTCGACCAGGCGCGCGAGGCCGCTGATCATCTCGCGCTCCGAGCGATAAACTATCCGCATCCCGACCGGCAGCGCGTCGAGACGATGAGCTTCAACTGCCGAGACCAATGCCCGCGGCAGGGCCGCGGCCGGCACGAAGTAGAACCAGCGCCGGGTGGCCAAGCCGGTCTCGGGCAGACCCAAAATCCGGTAGGCCAGCGGATCGCTCAGGCGGAAATCGTAGAACAGCCAGCCATCGAGGCCGGCCTCGGCGAGCGCGCGCGAAATTTCCTCGAAGCGATCCATCAGAATCTATCCATCAGATCGTGGTTCGCCGAAAACGTTCGCCCCACGCGTGCACGCGGCGGGCCTCGACCCGCACGATCGGATTCTTGTCAGCGCTCAGTGCCATCGTGCGATACTGCGGATATTTGTCGCGCAGATTGCGCAGCGCCAGCAGATATTCGTTGACATCTTCGACGACCGCGGCTTCGCCACTGATCAGCACGTAAGCCAGAAACGCCCATTCTTCCTCGTAATGATCGATGACCAGGGCGACGCGCGGATTCGCGGCGATATTGCGCATCCGCTTGATCCCGACGCCGGCTACGCGCTTGGGCTTTTCGTCGATGACGAAGTAGAAGCGCGAGGTTTCGTCGAACCAGAAGCAGAGCGGGATGTTGTGCGGGGCGCCGCCCGCGTCGGCGGTCGCGAGATGCGCAATCCGCTCGAGCCGCAGGAACTCGCGCACCGCGGGATCGTCGAGCGCCGGTCGCGTCTGCTCTGCCATAACGATCTCAGGATCGGGCAAGTCGGCGAAGGTTTCAACCCGCAGCGGAGGGCATTGCTTTGGTATTGCTCGTCTGATTTGATGCAGCGATTCTTCGAAGGGGGATTTGATGAACAAACCGATTCTCGGCCTCATAGCGATTGCTCTAACGCTTGGACTGGCGCCGGCGCACGCGCAGGACGCCAATTCCGGGCCGACCACCAAAACTCTCACCGCGAAGGTCACCACTGGGGTTTTTCCGGTACCGACTGCCGGTGAGTGCATTGACGCCGGCTTTGCGAGCCGATGTCCGAGCGGCAATTGCGAATGTTTTAGCCTGAGCGGCGTGACGGTCTCAGGCAGTATGGCCGGCAAGGGTACGGCGGACGTTTTCGTCACGGAGGACTTCGGAAACCAAGTTCCGACCACAGGATTGCCGCATCAGTGCAATCCGGAGTATGTCGACGCCGTGCTCACGACGACGCTGAAGAAAACCCCGCTCACCGAAACCGTCAGCCTGCTCACCGTCAGTTGTCATGAACTGAAGACGGGAGGTAAGGCCACCGTCACCGGAGGCTTCGGAATCGAAGCCGGCGCTTCCAACGGGGCCACGGGATGGGGCACGGCTACCGGCACCTTTGACAAGACCACGCAGGTGGAAACGCTGACGCTCAAGGGCTCGATCACTCAGTAGCGACGACTTTCGAGAGCTGCGCAGATCTGAAATCTGCGCAGCTCGGCGCTCAGCGTTCTTCGCCGAAGAGGAAGATCGCGAACGCCAGCATCGAGAAGATCAGGTTGGGCGTCCACGCCGCGACCATCGCCGGGATAATCCCCGAGCGGCCCAGCGACGAGGTCAGCCCGAACGCGAGCCAGTAGCCGAAGCCGATCGCGATCGCAAGTCCGAAACTGCGCCCCAGGCTCAGATTGCGCGGCAGTGGATCGAGGCTCAGAGCAATCCCGAGCGCGACCATGATGAGGCACGCCAAGGGCATCGCGAACTTGAGATCGCGATCGACAATGTAGCCGCCAGGATCGAGACCCTTGAGCCGCAGGTTGTTGATGTAGCGATCCAGCTCCCACAGACTGAACTCTTCGGGGTCAAGCTTGAGCAGGCCAAGGTCGTCAGGCTTGAGCGATTGCCCGAACAGCGCCGTGCTCGCCGCGCTCGTGACTTGACCGCTTTCCGCGACGCGGAAGCTGGTCGGATGGTCCGGCACCCAGCCCTGGCCGTTCCAGGTCGCCGTTGCGGCGTGCTCGATATCGCGCAGAGCATAATCCGGGCCGAGCTGATAGAGCGTTACGCCGCGCAGTTTCAAATGGCGCGCGTCGTAGTGATCGGCGGAAAGAAAGCCGCTGCGATCGCGCACCCAGATGCGCTCATTGGCGAAGACGCCTTTGATCTGCCGCTTCTTGAGCTCGACCTCATAAAGATAGCGCGCCTGACGCGTCGAAAGCGGCACTACCGTTTCGTTCAGGATAAAATTGAAGACGACGACGACGGCCGCGACCACCAGCACCGGCGTGGTCATTTCGAGTCGGCTAATGCCAAGTTGCTGACACGCCAACACCTCTCCGGTGCGGTTCAGCAGCGCAAAACCGAGCAGAACACCGGCCAGACAGGCGACCGGTAGTAGCTGCGAGACGATCAACGGCACCTTGAGCGCAAAGTACTCGAGCCCCAGCAGCCCAAAGCCGCCGTAATGAATTAAATCGTTGAAGCGATCGAAGACGTCACCCAGCAGATAGGCGATGGTAAAGGCGGCGAGGCAGACCAGAAACGGCCCGAAAAACTGCCCGGCCAGAAACCGATCGAGCGTCGGCGAGAGGCGCGGACGCGCACTCACGTCGCCACTTCGCTCCGGCGCTCAAAACGCTCGATAAAATCCCACAGAAAGTCGCCGGCGCCGCGGCCCTGATCGCCGCGATCGCCGGCCGCGCGCCAGAATAGCCACGCCGCCAGGATCGCAAACGCCACGTCGGGAATACTCATCGCGGCGAACGCGCCAAGCTCTCCGCGCTGGGCCAAGGCCTCGCCCGCGCGCATCAGCGAGTAATAGAGGAAGAACAGCGCGATGGCGACCCCGAAGCGCTCCGACTGACCTCCGCGCGCCGGCTTCAATCCCAGCGGAATACCCAACAAGGCAAACAAAATCGTTGTGAAGGGCAGCGTGTACTTGCTCGCGAGTTCGGTCTCGGCGTCGCGATCAGGTTTGCCGGTCGCGCGCGCCGCAGCGATATCGGCGCGCAACTCTCCCAGACTCATCTCCTCGGGATCCTGACCCGCAAGACCCAGCCCCTCCTCCGGATGCACGCTCAGGTCGTAGGTGTGGAAACTGGTCACATGGCTCGTATTCTTGACCGCCTCGACCCCAAACAACGAGCCGTTGAACAGGCGCAAGGTGATCGACTTCGCCGCGGCGTCCGGAATAATCATCCCGGACCGCGCGATGATCGTGCTCTGCTGCTTGGGATCGCGAGCGTCCGAAATCAATACGCCCTTGAGCCCTTCATCACTCGGCGAAATCTCGTCAACATAAACCACCAGACCGGGAAAGTTCCGATTGAAGACCTTTTCCTTGAGCCCGGCGGTCGAGCGCGTCTGCGTCAACTCGAAGAGTTGTTCGCGCAGATGGGAGTTGGCCCAAGGCCGGACCGAGAAGGCGAGCCAGCTCGATACCGCGTACACCACCGCGGCCACGCCCAGAACCGGTAGCGCGAGCCGGTAAAGACTGACTCCGCAGGCGCGCGCCGCGGTCAATTCGCGGTCGCCCGACATCCGTCCGAAGCCCATCAAGACGCCGAGCAGCACCGCCATCGGAAAGGTCAGCTCGAGAAAAGCCGGCATGATGAAGCCGATAAGCCCCAGCACGTCACCCACGGTGACGCCGTGATTAACCACCATCTCGGTGAGTTTCAGCAGGCGGCCGGTGACCAGCGCGAAGGTCAGCAGGAGCACGCCAAGCCCGAACGGCGCGACGACTTCGCTCGCTACGTAACGGTCGATTATCTTGAGCCGCAGCATTACCTCTATCGTACGGCGCTCAGCGCCGTACGATGCATCCTAGCAGGCGCGCCGGCTCAGCGAGAATTTGTGCAGCGCGGTAAGCCCGCGTCTACTCGAGGCGCTGCTGCAGCTCGAGCACGTTACCGTCGGGATCCTGCACCCAGACCTGCTTGCCGACCATCTTCATCTGCTCGGGCGACAGCTTGAGGTCCTTCATCAAGGCCGCGGCGTCAAGATAGGTGATGCCCAGCCCCTCGAGTGTGCGCTTGGTCTCGTCGATGTCATCAACCTGAATCGCGACGTGCGGCCCGGTCGGATCGATGCCGGCGGGCTTCCTCTGGCCGCCGATTAGATGCAGTGCGTTTTCGCCGAGCTGATACCACTCTCCCGGAATATTGATCTTGGGACGCGGGATTTTTTTGAGGCCGACGACGGTCTCGTAGAATTCGCGCGACTTGTCGACGTCAGTAACTTTGAAGGCGATATGATTGACCCGTCCGGTCTTCAGCATCGTAGTTCTCCTTCGGCACGCTGCTCCCCGGTCCTCTCAGCGCGACTCGAGCGCAGCGGCCTCATCTAGCTCTTAGTTCAGTTGCGTGACCTCGGCAAGCTGTTGACGTCCGGGTTTTCGCAACGGCGCGAAGGCGATCGCGTTTGAACGTCAAGCGACTACCGTGCTAGCGATTCCACGACCCTTGGAATTGAATGCTGAGAGATGGAGGGCGATAGATTGAACGGATTGAGGCGAAGCATTATCGCGATCGCTATCGTTGGCCTGCTCGGCGCTCGCGTGGCGCTGGCCGACGACGGCGGCAGCGGCGCGGTCAAGCCCGCCGGGACGACGGCAACGATTGCGCCGGCGGCTGTCGCATCGGCTGCGATCGCGCCCGGCACGGCAATCACGATGGCTAACTGGAGCCAGTACAAGGACCTGATGCCCGAAGGGATGGCGAGGCTCTTCGCCGGCCAAGATCCGCTGAAAATGCCGGCTGATGTCCGCATGGAAATTGGTCCGACGACGCTTCATCCGTTGCCCAAGACCTATCTCGCCGCGACCGAAAAATATGCCGCACAGGTCAAGCTGATCGAGCTCCGCGACGGCGGCCTTTCGCTTCAGAACTATAACGGCGGCATCCCCTTTCCGAACCCGGCCGAGCCGCATAAGGGCTGGAAGACGCTCGCGAATCTCTGGTATCGCTACATTCCCCATCTGGTGGTCGACACCTCCGGCTCCGGCTGCGGCATTGACGGCAGCGGCAACGCCAACTGCCAGGTCTACGTCGGCGTCAAACGCCAGTTGGCCTACAACACCGACGTCAACGCGCCGCCGGAAGCTGCCGGACCCTCGGCCCGCTACTTCACCGAATGGTTCATGACGATCGAGCCTGAGCAGGACAAATACACCGCCTATCTGACCGTCAACTATGCCGACCCGACCAAGCCCGAAGACGAGTTTATCTTCCTGCCCTCGCTGCGTCGCTATCAACCCGTCGCCACCGCCGCGCGATGTTCGGAGAGCGCCGGCCTCGATCAAACCTATGAGGATTTCCACAACGGCCTGGATACCGACCTGACGCAGCTCGATGTCGAATATCTCGGGCAACGGCAGATAATCGCCTTGGTCGACGCGAAGCCGCCCACCGGCGCCTTTCCGGCAGACGTCGCGATGCCGCTCGGCTTCCCAACACCGTCATGGGGAAACTGGCAACTGCGCCTCGTCGACGTCCTTGCAGTCAAGAAAGTTCCCGCCAAGGCCTCAGGCTACTGCTATGGCAAGCGGGTGATCTACGCCGACAGTCATTTCAGCTCCCCGCTATGGGAAGAGCTATACGACACAGATCTGAAGCTCTGGAAGGTCGCGGGGATTTTTCCGATCGAGGCGCAGGTCCCGGGGGTCGGTCCGATCAATACGGGAGCTTTGGATGTCGAGGCCTGGTGGGACCTTCAGCACAAGCATTCCACCTTTGCGAGCGAACCGTATCAGGGCCATCCCTATTACATCAATGAAGAGGCCCCCAAGGAGTACAACGACGACGCTCGCTATACGACGGCAGCCGGACTGAACCTGATTATGCGCTAGGCCTCTGGTCTCTTAGGGCCGCCGTCTGTAGTCATTTCTAGCTCTGACCAAAATTTGATTGACTTTAATCCTCTAAACTGACAAAAAGGAACACACTGTGGTCAAGTAAGCCTTTTATCGTTCAGTAATCTCGAGGTTGTGTGGTTGCGCGCGGCAAATTCGCCCTTGTCCTGCTCAGCGCAACCATGGCTCTGGCGCGGTCCAGCGCCGCACAGCCTACTAGTCTCTATCTAACAGATGCTCCCACTTGGTTACACTACTTTTGTGACGGTTCGGAACCCGACCCTGACGGCTCGCTCACCGTACAGGGCGCGCACTGCTATCAAAATTTGACGGTTCCGGCCAGCGCGACCCTGAGCGTCAGCGCAGTGACATCCAAGTCGGGCGTCCCGCAGGATGTACCCGTGGGAGCGTTCTTCGCCTTCGTGAGTGGCGCCTGCACGATCGCAGGCACAATTAACTCGAACGCAATTAATCCGTTAGAGGGTAATGGCGGCGGGTCCGGGGGCGGGGGTGGAGGCTCGCCGAGCGATTCCGGCAACGTAGGCGCGGACGGGACCCTTATGGGCAGCGCGAGTAGTGTGCGCGCGGCGGGGGGCGGAGCCGGTGGTGGGGCTGGCAACAGCGGCGCCAACGGGACTGGGCCGAGCGTGGGGACGCAGATATTCGTGGTCGGTGACGCCTTAGCGCTGGGCGAGTTTGGCGGCTCTACTGGTGGCCCAGGCGGCGGCAAGCCATCGGCCGCTGCTGGGCTGGGTGCCGGAGGCGTCGCGCTTATCTGTGGTTCGCTCAGCTTTACCGGGGTGATCAGCGCGAACGGCGGGAGCGGAGCAGCCGGCAGCGGCACGGGTGGCGGCGGAGGCGGTGGCGGTGGTGGAGTCGTGCTAACGGTCTCACCCAACTATCTGGCCAATAGCGGAACGATCGCGGTCAATGGTGGTAGTGGCGGCCTCGGCGCCGGCGGCGCGGGCAATGGCGGCAGCGGCGGCAATGGCTGGTTCAAACAGTTTGTCCTTCAATAACCCTGGCTCGATAGCCGCGTCGCGATGCCGCAAAGCAAACCGGTTCGCGGCAAAAGCGCGTTTGGTCAAGACCTGCGATCGGAAATCGTTCCTCGGACTTCTCACGCTCATCCTGCTCCTTATCGCGGTGCGCCGGGCGGTGGCGCAGACTTCGCTTTTCCTCACCGACGCGCCGCTCTGGACCCATTATCTGTGCGACAGTTCCGAGCCAGACCCCAACGGCTCGGCCTCATTGCAAGGGCTGCATTGCTACCCGAGCCTGACGGTGCCGGGCGGCGCGACCCTCACAGTGACCAATCTTTTAAGCGCAGCTGGGGCGCCACAGAATTCGCCGCGCGGTGCGCTGCTGGCCTTCGTCAATGGTCCGTGCAGTGTGCTCGGGACGATCAATGCGACGGCGAGCAATACCGGCTACAGCAACGGCGGTGGTTCGGGCGGCGGCGGGGGCGGTGCCGCCGCAAATGCCGGGCAGGTGGGACTGTTCTCGGCAGTTTTCGGCAATGGCGCTTTTGTGACCACGGCGGCGGGCGGCCTCGGCGGCAAGGCTGAGCTGAGCGGGGCGGCAGGCAGCAGCCCGACGCTTTCGTCGCAGAAGTGGATTTGGAACACCGGGCTCGCCCTCGGCGTGCCGGGCGGAAGCTCGGGTGGTGCGGGCGGTATTGGCCAGGGTGTAGCGGCGGGTGGCGGCGCCGGCGGTGGTGCGGTGGTGCTGGTCTGCGCGACGATCGATTTCGAGGGCACGATCAACGTTAACGGCGGCGCCGGCGCGACCGGTTCGCAAGGTGGCGGCGGTGGCGGCGGTGGCGGCGGCGGCCTCGTGATGATGGCTGCGCCCAGCTACACCGCCAACAGCGGGACGGTGAATCTCGATGGTGGCGCGGGCGGCGCGGGCGATAGCGGCGCGGGCGCTGGCGGCGGTGGCGGTAATGGTTGGTTCAAGCAGTTCACTCTGAATTGAAATGCGACGAGAGCGGGCAGCTTAAATGCGCGGGTCGCAATCACGCAGATGGGCGCATGTCAGAGCGCGGCTGTGGTTGCTCGCCGCAGTATTTGCAGTATTTACAGGATTTGCGCTGGCCGCGCCGGCCGCCGCGCAGACGCAAACGCTTTCGTTGCTGGATGGGCCGCCGTGGCTGCATTATTTTTGCGACGGCGAGGAGCCCGACCCGAATCCGAGCCACAACATCGCGGTTCAAGGCGCGCACTGCTACTCGAGTCTAACCGTCCAAAGCGGCGTGACTGTGCAGGTGACCAACTTCACCGCCAATAAGGTCTTGTCGCCGAATCTGCCACGTGGCGAATGGCTCGCCTACGTCAATGGGCCGTGTGAGATTGTCGGCACGATCTTTGCTGCGAACAGCAACTTTGGCGTCTTTGGTTACGCTGACGGCGGCGGCTCGGGCGGCGGCGGCGGCGGCGCGGCGCCGGGTGGGATGCCTGGTCTCAATGGGCTTACTGGCAATGCTTTCGGCGCCGACAATACCTTCGCCACCGGACCGTTCAACACGAACCCCGACTACAATCAATTGCACGTGACGGTCGGCGGGCTTGGCGGCGCAGTCGGACAGAGCGGCACCGCCGGCAGCGTCGCCACGGCTGCCTCGCAGAGGTGGATCTCGATGACTGCTGACCAACTCGTGCTGGGTGGCTCCGCCGGCGGCGCGGGCGGCAACGGCACTAATACGGGCCCCGCAGGCGGCGGAGGTGGCGGAGGGGTAGTCCTGATTTGCGCCGATTCGATCAACCTTACCGGTACGATCGACGTGAGCGGGGGCCCCGGTTCGAACGCGCGGCCGGGGGCGATCTATGCCGGCGGCTCCGGTGGCGGCGGTGGCGGCGTGGTCCTGGTCGCGACCCCCAAATACCTCGCGCATGCCGGCGCCATCCTGCTACACGGCGGCGCGGGCGGAAATAGTAGATCCGGCGCCGGAGGCGGGGGCAGCGGCGGTGCGGGCTGGTTCAAGCAGTTCACTTTGAGTGAGGCGACACCCACGCCAACGCTGACACCCACACCGACGCCCACCCCGACGGCGACTCCAACGCGCACGCCCACTCCGACGGCGACCCCGACGCGGACACCCACGCCGACGCGCACACCCACACCCACAGTGACCCCTACGCGGACCGCGACGCCGACCCCATTTCCGACGTCGGTGATCACGCTAACGCCCAACCCGATCGCGTTCGGGACGGTCAAGCAAGGTTTTATCAAGACGATAACGCTCGGGGTCGACGATGCGTCCTCAAATGTCTCGCTCAATATCGAGAGCATTGCGTCTTCCGGCCCGCCATTCTCCGCGGCGAGTCAGTGTCCCGCGTCGCTCCCGCCACTGACCTCTTGTAATGTCTCGGTGACCTTTGCGCCGATCAGCACAGGCGCGCAGTCCGGCACCGTGACGTTCACCGACAACGCTTCGGGAAGTCCGCAGATCGTCAACTTGACGGGTACCGGCAACTAGCCGACAAACTCGCGGATGACACCGCGCGGGGGCCGGAGGTCGCGAGTCTGAGCGTCTCGACCGGACAACGGATCCCGCCGTCCACCCGAATTGACAGCGCCCGCATCGGGCGGTTACGCTTACGCGAGGCAGAGCGCAGCAGTATCAGGCAGGCGAGTCTGCGAGCTGCGTTAACAGTAAAAAGTGCACTCGCGCTTACGTCGTTCGGGAACATATAAGATCACAAGGATTCGGTGTCGGTAATCGCCGTCATCCCGGCCCGCTATGGCTCGTCGCGTTTGCCGGGTAAGGCGCTGGCGGAGGTCGGCGGCGTCCCGATGGTGGTGCGGGTGTGGCGGCAGGCGGTCCAGGCGCGGAGCTTGACGCATACGCTAGTGGCGACCGATGACGAGCGGATCGCGCGGGTCGTGCGCGAGGCCGGCGGCGTTGCCGAGATGACCTCGGACGCGCATCCGAGCGGCACCGATCGGATCGCGGAGATCGCGCGGCGGATCCCCGCCGACATCTATCTGAACGTGCAGGGCGACTTGCCCTTTATTGCGCCTGATGATCTCGACGCGCTGGCAGCACCGATAATCGCCGATGCGTCGATTCCGATGGGGACGCTGGCGACGCCGATCGTGGACGATGAGGAGTGGCGCAATCCGAATGTGGTCAAGGTCGTCTGCGATGCGCGCGGCGACGCGCTCTATTTCTCGCGCAGCCCGATGCCATTTTGGCGCGACCACACCGGCGTACCGAAATCCGCGCTGCGCCATATTGGGGTCTATGCGTACCGGCGCGATTTTCTGCTGGAGTTCGCGGCGTGGCCGCCGGGGCGGCTCGAACAGATCGAAAAGCTCGAGCAGTTGCGCGCGCTGGAGCGGGGCTATCGGATTAGCGTCGTGCGCTCGGTCGCGCCCTCGCTCGAAGTCGATACGCCGGATGATTTGAGACGCGCGAACTCCTTGCAGGCGTGAAGCAGTAGAAGAGTGAAACGGTAAAAAGGGGGGAAGTAGTCGTATGGAACGGGGCAAGACGAAATTTATTTTTGTGACCGGCGGCGTGGTCTCATCACTGGGCAAGGGGCTGGCGGCGGCCTCGCTGGGCGCGTTGCTCGAAGCGCGCGGCCTCAAGGTCACGATGCTCAAGATGGACCCGTACATCAACGTCGACCCCGGTACGATGTCGCCGCTGCAGCACGGCGAGGTCTTCGTCACCGACGACGGCGCCGAGACGGATCTCGATCTCGGCCATTACGAGCGCTTCGTGCACACCACGATGGGCCGGCGCAACAACTGCACCACCGGCCAGATTTACGACACGGTGATCCAGCGCGAACGCCGCGGCGATTATCTGGGCGCGACGGTGCAGGTGATTCCGCATATCACCGACGAGATCAAGCGGCGCATCCTGCTGGCCGCCGAAGGCCACGATCTGTGTATCGTCGAGGTCGGGGGCACGGTCGGCGATATCGAGAGCCTGCCGTTTCTCGAAGCGATTCGCGAGTTTCGCTGGGACCTCGGCCGCGAGAACGTACTCTACGTGCATCTGACGCTGGTGCCCTTCATCCCGGCCGCCGGTGAGCTCAAGACTAAGCCCACACAGCACAGCGTCAAGGAGCTGACGGGACTCGGCATCCAGCCCGACATCCTGCTCTGCCGCTGTGATCGGCCGCTGGAAAAAAAGTTTCGCGCCAAGATCGCGCACTTCTGCAACGTCGAGGAGAACTGCGTGATCGCCGCCGAGGACGTCAATTCAATCTACGAAGTGCTCTTGCGCTTCCACGAAGAAGAACTCGACCAACGTGTCGTCGAAAAGCTCAATATCTGGACTGGCGAGCCGAATCTCGCGAAATGGCGGCGCGTGGTGAAGACCGCGCAGAATCCCAAGACTGCCGTTAATATCGCGGTGGTCGGCAAATATGTGAACCTGGTCGATTCCTACAAGAGCCTGCACGAGGCGATCGCCCATGGCGGGATTGCCAACGAGGCGCGCGTCTCGATCGATTACGTCGAGGCGGAAGAGCTCGAAAAAGGGAATCCGTCAGAGCGGCTCGCCAACGCCGACGGGATCATCGTGCCGGGCGGCTTCGGCGATCGCGGGATTGAAGGCAAGATTCGCGCGGTGCGCTTCGCGCGCGAAAGCGGCGTGCCGATCCTGGGCATCTGCCTTGGGCTCCAGATGATGGTGATCGAGTATGCGCGCAACGTGCTGGGGCTCAAGCAGGCGAACACCCGCGAAGTCGATCCGCGCACGCCCGATGCAGTGATCGATATGCTCGAGGCCCAGCGCGAGGTGGACAAGAAGGGCGGCACGATGCGCCTCGGCGCCTACCCCTGCGAGCTGCGCACGGGCTCGCTCGCCGCCGGCCTCTACCGCCGGAGCCGGATTTCGGAGCGCCATCGCCATCGCTTCGAGGTCAACAACGTCTATCGCGCCGCGCTGGAAAAAGCTGGCCTCAAGGCGACGGGGACTTCGCCCGATGGCGCGCTGGTGGAAATCATGGAGTTGCCGGGCCATCCGTGGTTCCTCGGCTGCCAGTTCCATCCGGAGCTCAAGTCGCGGCCGCTCGAATGCCATCCGCTGTTTCGCGGCCTGATTAAGGCGGCGCTCGCCCGCAAGGCCGCACGCACGCCTGATCGATCCAAGGTGCGCGCGCTGCGCAGCGCGTCGTGATCGAGATTAACGCGGGTGGCGTGATCTTCGGCGGCCGCGAACTCGCCGTAATCGCCGGGCCCTGCGTGATCGAGAGCGCCGAGTCGGCCCTGCGTCATGCGGAACGACTAGGCCGGATCGCGCGCGATACCGGCGTCGCGATCGTGTTCAAATCCTCGTTCGACAAGGCGAATCGCACGAGTCACGCAGCGTTTCGCGGACCCGGTCTGGATAAAGGGTTGCGCATCCTCGAACGGGTGAAAGGCGCCACCGGCCTGGCGATCCTCACCGACGTTCACGAGCCGAACCAGGCGGAAGCGGCTGCTCGCGTCGTCGATATTCTGCAGATTCCGGCGCTGCTCTCGCGTCAGACCGATCTGGTCGCGGCGGCGGCCAAAACCGGCGCCGTGGTGAATCTCAAGAAGGGCCAGTTCCTCGCGCCATGGGACATGAAGGCGGTCGTCGGCAAGGCGGAAAACTGCGGTAACCGACGGATCCTCGTGACCGAGCGGGGTTTTTCATTCGGCTACAACAACCTGGTCTCCGATATGCGCTCGCTGGTGGTGATGCGCAGCTTCGGCTATCCGGTGGTTTTCGATGCGACCCACTCGGTGCAACTGCCCGGGGGCGGGGCCGGTGGTGAGCGCTCGGGGGGGCAACGCGAGTTCATCGCACCGTTGGCGCGGGCGGCGGTGGCGGCGGGCGCTGACGCGATTTTCATGGAAGTACACGAAGATCCGGATCGCGCGCTCAGCGACGGACCCAACTCCTACCCGCTCGCGCTTGTGCCAAAGCTGCTCGATGGGTTGCGCCGTCTGCGCGAAGTGACGCTCGAGGCCGCCGATCCCGCCTAATCATTTCAAATAAGAAATACTAAGCTCGAAGGTCCGCAGCGCGGTTTTGAACGGACTTCGAAGCAACGTTGAGCGAGGCTAACTGTGTCGTTTGAGTACACCCTTCTGGATTCATTTGAACTGAACGGTCGTTGGGGTCTTCCCGATTGGAAAAATGATCTGTATGTACCCGGCCATCTCCAGTTCGACCCGGAAAACGGCACCAGACTGGAAATAAATGGCCTGCTAGACGAGTTGAAGAGTGGCCCCTTCGCTTTGCCTCCGCACAAAGAAGTGATCCACGGCGTTGCAAGCGATGGCACGAAAGTGACGCTTTTGAAATGTACACCCTCCGGAATGAGCCTTTTCTCTGCGAATCCTTCTTCTCGATACCACGCCCTTTGGACGATTGTCGGGGAACATCTAACAACATTTAAGGACGCGCGCTATACGACGGTATCGGTTAATTTCCACAACCTCGAGGAGTCATCAGTCTGCAAGGATTCCAACAGACCTCGGGTATCTCGATCGAATACAGATTTCCTGAACCTCTCGCGATGCAACTTGATGATGTTGCTGTGAAGGCGGAATTGTCTGCTCAGACTAGCGGCGATGCTTTTCACGAGCGACAAATCCTACAGCACGCATGGCTGACTCTCACCCCGGATAAGGAAACCCATTTTGAAAGCATACTGACCGCCCCATTGGCCTCGCTTCATCAACTTATGTGTCTAGCGCTCGGTCGTCGCGTGCCATGCGTCAGGCTTGACGTTCAGACTCCCCGAACCGCCGTGATGAATATAGCCGGAGGAAGGCCCTTTTTGCCCGCCTCGAAAATTTTCTTCAGCCAAAAGCGAGTGCTACCGCTTCCGGACCGCGAGCATCCAATGAGTTTCCTCTTTACTCTCACTGGTGCAGGGGATCTTCGCAAGTCTGTGAGCCAGTGGCACTTGGGATTCAACGCCTTTCGGTCTTCTCTCGATTTCTATTTTTCGTTAGACACGGAGTCTGACAGCAACGTGGCGACCGAGCATCACTTCTTGAGCTCTATCAACGCATTCGAGAGCTATCATAGGGCAGTTGGGAAAAAACAGTTCGATCTACCAGAGGCGGACCATCAATTGCGGCTGGTGCAGGCGCTGGAGAGGACTCCGCCGGAACACCGCGAATGGCTCAAAGCCAAGTTGGAATATAGTAACGAAGTAAGCATGAGGTCTCGGCTTAAACAGCTGTATGATGAACAACCCGACAGCGTCGCGAGGCTCCTCGGCAACAAGAGTCAGTTCGTTGGAACGATAATAAATACTCGGAACTACCTCATTCATCATTCACCCGCGCTGGAATCAGCAGCGCTGACGGGCTTGCCACTTTGGCTCGCGACCAGAAAATTGCGGCTCGCGATACAAATATGTTTCCTCAGGCAAATGGGCCTTTCGGACGATGCCATTTCGGAGATGATCCCAAGAAGTCGGGACTATCGTGTCCTCCGGTTTTACAGCTAGGAGACAAACTCTCCTAAATGAGCAACAGCGAACCAGTAATCGGGCCGCCAGCGAGATTTGCCTTGGCATCTGACTAGCGCATTACCGCGTTGAGGCCGCCGGGTGTCGTGTAACGCTCAAGGTCGAGATAGGATGCCGGGACATTATCGTTGACCAGTATGTTGTAGCCGTGGCCGTCGTTGGGTCCCTGAAATGTCGCGTGATGACTTTGCAAATCCCACCAGTGAGAAAATGCGGCGCCGGTCGAGTTCTGCGGCCCGATGCGCGGAATATCAGTGACTATCGGTTGCAGTAGCGCAACTTTCCACAATTGCATCTTGGGATCATAGAGATCAGTCCACAAAGGGCCGAAGAACTGCTGGTCGATATAAAGAATCCGCTTGCCATAGCAATAACCCGACGCCTTGGCGGGCAGCTTGCGAATGTCGAGGATATAGGAGTCGCGCAGTTCCCATTGACCCCAAGAAGGTTTGGGCCATCCGAGCGGCATGTCGTAATCTGCAGGGAAGTTTGCACCGGCCGATTTGACGTCCATTTCGTTGAGAATCTTGCGCGTGCCGACCAGCTCAGCGCTGAAATCCGGAATCGTACTGTCGAAGGCAAAGCGGCCATCGTCGGGCGTCATTTCGGTGCCCGAACTCGAGCAGCGCGCGGCCGCGGACAGACGTTGGGTCCGGCGCATCGCCGGCAGAAAGACGTAAACATCCTCCGGCAGGGTCAAATCGGTGTACTCCATCGTCAGAGTGGTGGAGTAACGCTGCTGTTCGGGTTCCTCGAGCATAAACCAGGTCGTATAGTACTTGCCGGCAGCGCCCGGGAACGTGGACGGCGTACCCGGATCAGTGTTGAAGGAGAGCTGACGAGCCACCCACAGACCTTTGGTGCAGTTGACGTCGGCGTAACCGTCGAGCGTGCACTCAAAGCCCGGATTGTCCGGCGTATTGACCACGATATGCGGCATATAGCGGTACCAGAAGTCGGCAAGCAGCTTCCATCCGCGATGAGGTTCCGTCGGATTCGGGAACGGTATACCGCCCTGATAGCCACTTATCGTGAGCCTGCCATCAGGCAACTCAACCAGCTTGGTGGCGGGACCGTACTTTTCCGTGGCGGCAAGATAGCCCGCCGGTAACGGATGAATCATGGTCGGACCGATGGTCATCGCGATATCATCGGGCATCTTCCAGGATGATTGCCCCTCAAATAATGTGACCATCCCGTCCGGCATGAATTGCCGATACTGGCGCCAATTCGCGGTCGTTATAGTGGTGCCGAGCGGAATCGATGGGGCCGCGGCCACCGCCGCTTGTCCACCGTTGGCGCCGGACGACGCGTTCACAGCGGGCGGCATCGCGGGAAACGTAGTGTCGCTGGTTGCGGCGGCGAAGCCGGATGGTCCGGCCAGCGCCCCGAACCCAATCACAACCAGCGATGCGAAAAATGGACGTGCAAATGATCTCATTGTATTTTTCGCAGAGTTAGGGCTTCTCGAAGACTTCCTTGGCGATCGCCGCCGCCGTCACCGCGGTCGGCCATCCCGAATAGAAGGCCAGATGCGTGATGAGTTCGCTGAGCTCGTCCTTGGTAACGCCGTTGCCCAGCGCGCGTTTGAGATGACCCCGCAGTTGATCGGGCCGCTGCAGCGCGACGAGCGCCGCGCAGGTTATCAAGCTGCGGTCGCGCTTGGAGAGCTCGGGACGTTCCCAGACGTCGCCGAAAAGCACCTTTTCAGTGAGATCAACCAGCTTCGGCACGATCGGGCGTAGGGGCTCCAAAGGGGACGGTGATGATTTTGGGGATGCGGCCATTTTGATTTCCTCCGTACGAATTTGGTCCGGACTCCAGCGCACCACTCCATCTGCAAGGCGTCGCCGGATAATCGCCGCTTTGCTTCGATTCGAGAAGTGGTGTTACTTCGGTAAAAGGCGCTTGACGGACATGTTCGAAACGCAGCTCGCGGACTCCCTTCGGGCTTTGCCCTTCGAGGGCAGGCTGCCTGCTCGCTTCGCGCGGCGACGCGCTTCGCTAGTGCTTCTATCGCTGTCCGGGGAGAACGGCAAGGGAAGCGCAACCGATTTCGGTGACGGTGGACTCCTGAGAGCTGACCGCTGACAATGTGTACGAGCGAAAATTTGCCGCGAGGTTCATAATCCGATGCCGCAGGATGGTTCGCAGCAGACTCTGGCGATACTGGTAGGTGGCGGCCCGGCACCCGGGATCAATGGAGTTATCGCGGCGGCCACGATCGAAGCGATCAACAGTGGCCGCAACGTGATCGGCTTGCGCGACGGCTACCGCTGGCTCGCCGCGGGCGACCTCTCTCATATCGTGAAACTCAGCATCGACGACGTGAGCCGGATCCATTTTACCGGGGGTTCAATCCTGCGCACGTCGCGCACGAATCCGGCGCGCGACGAAGCAACGCTCGCGCGCGTGATCGAAAGTCTGTTGCGGCTCAACGTGCGCTATCTGATCTGTATCGGCGGCGACGACACGACCTACGGCGCGACGAAAATCGCCGAGCGGACGAGCGGTCGGATCGGCGTCGTCACGGTGCCGAAAACTATCGACAACGATCTGCCGCTGCCGGAAAACGCTCCGACGTTTGGGTTCGAGACCGCCCGCGCCGTCGGCGCCGCGATTATCGAATCACTGATGGAAGACGCGCGCACCACCAGCCGCTGGTATCTGGCGGTCTCGATGGGCCGCAAGTCCGGCTCGCTGGCGCTCAGCATGTGCAAGTCGGCGGGCGCGACCCTTGCGGTGATTCCCGAAGAATTCAGCGGCGGTAAGCTCGACCTGGGTGTGATCGTAAATACGATCGTCGGCGCCATCATCAAGCGCAGCGCATCGGGCCGCGACAACGGCGTCGCGGTGATCGCCGAAGGCATCGCCGAGCGCACCGATTTGAGTCATGTTGCCGAAAGCAGCTTTGACGCCTATGGCCACGTACATATCGCCGACATCCCGCTCGGGATGCTGTTGCGCGATCAGGTGCGCGCGGCGCTGAAGGAGCTCGGGATCGACGCCACCGTCGTCAACAAGGACATCGGCTACGAGTTGCGCTGCGCCAAGCCGCTGGCGTTCGACGTGGAATACACCCGCACGCTGGGTTACGGCGCGGTGCGCTATTTACTCAGCGGCGGCTCCGGTGCGCTGATCGCAATCACCGGCGGCCGCGTCACCCCAGTTCAGCTCGCGGACCTGCTTGATCCGTCGACCGGCCGCGTGCGGATCCGCACGGTGGATACGTCAACCGAGTCATATCGGGTGGCGCGCAGCTATATGATCCGTCTCGAGCCGCATGATCTGGAAGAACCGTCTCTATCCCGGCTCTCGGTCTATACGAACCTGGCGCCGGAGGCCTTCCGCGCACGCTTTCAAGAGGCCGTAGCCGCGACGGCGACCAGCGCTATCTGATCAGGTGCGCAAGACGGCCCTGACGCCTCAGGCCACAAAGATGTCCAAGGGTAAAAAGGCGGTGACGACGAAGTTCGGGACGTCGACGACTTCACTGAGCCGCAGATCAACTGCCACGCTGCAAATCGCGTAAGCCTGCTGGCGGCTGAAACCGCGTTGCTGCTCCAGATAATCGATCATCGCGAGCAGCGCATTGCGCGCCGCGAGTGTGGCGTCTTCCGACTCCTGCACGTCTTCGCTGCGCATGCAGAGCCCGGTCGTGGCGTGATAGCGGCGCGCGCCCGCTCTTTCGCTGCCGGAGAATTGCACGCCGCGAAGCTTGCGCTCCCGCGCGGCCCCCTTTTGCAGATCAAAACGCAGCGTAAATGTCGCGGCCATTTCGATCGCGCTGCCGCAGACCTCGCCGTCGCCCTGGGCGAAATGCGCGTCGCCGATCGAAAAGAGCGCCCCTTCCGTCCAGACCGGCAGATAGACCGTCGTGCCCTTGACGAGCTGCTTCACGTCGAGGTTTCCGCCGGTTTCGCGCGGCGGGATCGTGCGGAGACCTTGGGAGGCGATCGGCTCGATGTTCGGAATCGCCGATCGCGGCTCGGGCGGCATCACCACCCCGCCGCGGGCCGCCGTCTCGCGCTCGCGGATCGTGATGCGCTCGAGCTGCTCGAGCGACGGCGCCACCCCGATCACCCCCGGAAACGCGGCTTCCGGAATGCGCACACCCGGCAACTCGGAAGCTTCCGCGTATCCCGCATGCAAGCGCCACTGCACCAGATGGGGCTGCGGGAAAAGGTCGCGCAGAAAGCCGAAGCCCGGCAATTGCGCCGTCCAGCCCCAGTCACTCGGAAGAATTTCGAGCAGCGTTACCTCCAGAAGATCCCCCGGCGCCGCGCCATTAACCCATATCGGACCGGTGAGCGGATGGGCCGCGTTCAGATCCCACGCCGCCGCATCGGCCACGCCCTTATCCGCGCCAATCTGGCAATCGAGGGCGTCGAGGGTGTCGAGCACGGCCTCGTCACCCGGATCCAGTTTCAGCACGGGCGCTATCGACGGATGCCATCGATTGTGGCCTTTGGCGGATTGCGTTGAGAGCCGCTTGGTCTTGTCCAGTCGAAGCTCTTTTTGGCTCATGTGACGCCTCCCGTAGCGAGTCATCTGTGGTCATCTGCGTTCCGTTGGGGTAGGTTAGCGATCTTCCGCGCGCCAGACCACGGCAGCGGCGCGCCGTAACCTTGCCCTCAACCGGAGGTCGCGGTATGGGATTGGAAGCCTGTCCGCCGAGGTCATACAAATGCGACTCTTTCGGCTCTATAGCAGTGATGATCAGCAATCCCATCTGGAAGAACTAAAGATGTCATTTTCGCCGGGGCCATTCGCCGAGCAGACGCCTTTGCAACCGGCGACGGGCGTGATGTTCACGCGGATGGCGCCGGGAGCGTTCGTCGATTGGCATAACGCACCGCGCCGGCAGTACGTCATCACGCTCGCCGGCGGCGTTGAGATCGGGCTGGGCGACGGCTCGTTGCATCGTTTTGGACCCGGTGAAGGAATTCTGGCGGAGGATTTGACCGGCAAGGGTCACACGACGCGGGCGATCGGCGACGGCCCGCGCATGATGATGATCGTCCCGATTAAAGACTGAAGCGCAACGCGCGTTGGCGAGCCTATGTCAGCTCGGCCAACGCGCGCGGCAATCGAGATCGATACGCGATTTGCGCCACTCAGGCAGCGAAAATCTCTTCAAAGAAATCCGTCATCGCCTTCCATGAGCGCTCATCAGACAGTTTGTTATATTTGAGCCCGGGATTCCCGAGGCTATCGGCCTCCGGATTGGTGAAGCTGTGGACCGTGCCGCCGTAGTTGATGACCTGCCAGTTCGCTCCGGCCTTCGTCATCTCGTCGAGAAAGCCCTGAAGCTGTTCAGCCGGCACGAACGGATCATCGTTGCCGTTACAGACCAGAATTTTCGCCTTGATCTGGCCAGGTGCGGCGGGACGCTGGGTCTGCAATCCGCCGTGAAACGAAACGATTCCGCGCAGGTTGGCGCCATCGCGCGCCAGCTCGAGGGAGAACGTTCCGCCCATGCAGTAGCCAATCGAGGCGATGCGGTTCGCGTCGACCTGCGGATGGGCCGCCAGCGTCTTGAGTCCGGCGTGCGCCCGCGCGCGCAGCTTGGCGGGATCTGAAAACAACGGCGTCGCGAGCGTCATCGCTTCGTTCAAATCTTTGGCGATCGCGCCGTTGCCGTAGGGGTCGGCCGCCAGCGCAACGTAGCCGAGCTTGGCCAGCCGCTCAGCCCGCCCCTTGGCATTAGGTCCGAGCCCGAAGGCCTCCGGATTCACCAGCACGCCGGGCCGTTTTCCCACTTTGCTGTCGTCAAACGTGACGAAACCTTTCAGCGTGACATCGCCGTCGCGATACTCGATGGTCTCTGACTTCATCTGCTACTCCTCAAAGTTCAAGTTCAATCCGATCTACTGGAGAACGCCGCCGCCGTCCACCGCAGCGCATCCTTGATCGCGGCGTCATCGTTTCCGCGAGAATTATCTCGGGCCCTGCTGCAGCACGCCCGCGGCTTCGAGCGCGGCGATTCGTTGGGGCGAATAGCCGAGATATTCACTCAGAACCGCCGCGTTATTCTCGCCGAGCGTCGGCGCGTCGAGCTCCGGATGGCGGGGATATTGCGAAAAGCGGATCGGAAAGCCCGGGACCTCGAACTCGCCGAGAAAGCGATCGTTGATCGTACGCACGATGCTGCGTTCGCGCAGATGGGGATGCGCCATCGCCTGCTCGATCGTCAGCACCGGAGCGTACGGGACGCGATATTCATCGAACAGGCGGTAGATTTCGTCGTCGTTGGGCATCGCGTCGAACCAATTCTGGATGAGCTGGGTCAGCTCGTCGACGCGAGGGAAGCGGTCGGCGTTGGTTTTGTAGCGCGGATCGCTGGCCAGCTCCGGCCGCCCCATCGCGCGGCACAGGTAAGGAAATTGATGATCGGCGCCGGCCATGATCAGAATCGGATTGAGCTTGCCGTTGAAGATGCCGAGCGGCGCGACCGCGTAATGTCGGGAGCCGCTGCGCCGGGGAAGAAACGTACCGCCGCTTAAGCTAGCTGCGTGTACGATCAAATCGCAGTAGCTGAAGTAGCAATCGAGCAGCGATGTCTCGACGAACTGGCCTTCGCCCGTGCGCTCGCGATGGAGCAGGGCGGCGGTGATCGCGGTAACCGCGTGCACCCCGGTGGTGATGTCCCCGATGCCCACTTGCGGCAATACCGGTGTGCGATCGGGCTCACCAATCATGCTCAGCACGCCCGAATAGGCGCAGCCGATGAAGTCATAGCCGGGCCGGTCGGCGAGCGGCCCGTCCTGCCCGAAAGCAGAAATCGAACACATGATGATCTTCGGATTGAGCGCGCGGACCACCTCGTAGCCGAAACCCAGGCGGCCGATCACGCCCGGCGCGAAATTTTCGACCAACACATCGAACTTGGGAACTAGCTCTTTGATAATCGTCGTCGCGGCCGGATTTTTGAGGTCGAGGCAGAGGCTGCGCTTGCCCCGAGCCTGCTGGACGTAATAGGCGCTGCGGCCATCGCGCAGATAGGGCACCGCTCGCGCGATATCGCCCTGGGGTGCAAATTCGACCTTGATGACCTCGGCGCCCATCTCGACCAGATAGCGGGTCGTCGTCGGTCCGGCGAGGACCTGGGTAAAGTCGAGTACGCGGTAGCCTTCGAGCATGAGCTGCGAGTTCACGGCCATCTGGCTTGCGCCTCCTATTCGCGCCGCAACAAATTGCACCCATGCGCGCGCAAGGCAAGCGATTGGCACGGCGCTTGTCGGCAAACGTCGTGTAGAACTATGGTCTATCAGGAAATCTCCGGCGCAAATCTCCGATAAGTTGATGACAGCTCGGCGATATGCTCGCGATCGCTGATCGAGGTTGTACAGATGGCAACAAAATCCAAATCGCAAATGATCCATGCTCGCCTGGGCCATCCGGTGATTGATTCCGACGGTCATTGGCGCGAGTTCGAGCCGATCGCGCTCGATTATCTCAAAGAGACTGCGGGGGCGAAGGCCGTCGAACGCTGGAGCTCTCGCGTACGCTTCCTGAGCGAGGCGGACTTCACGAAGTTGACCGTCGCGCAGAGACTCGATCGTCGTGCGAGTCAGCCCGCCTGGTGGGGCATGCCGGTCAAGAACACCCTCGACGTCGCGACCTCGTTCCTCCCGCGCCTGATGCACGAGCGGCTGGAACAGATGGGTCTCGATTTCGCGATCCTTTATCCGACCCACTGCCAACTCTTCGCGCCCTACATCGGCGACGAGGAGTTGCGCCGCGCCGGATGCCACGCGTTCAATCGCTACGCCGCGGAGACCTGGGCCGACTACTCCGATCGTGTGGCGCCGATCGGGGCGATTCCGATGCATACGCCTGAAGAGGCGATCGCGGAACTCGAACATTGCAAAACGATCGGGATCAAGGCGGTCGCCCTCGGCAGCTTGATCCGGCGTTCGATCCCCGAGGCTGAGCGTCTGGGCGTCAGCCGCCGCTACGCCTGCTGGCTCGACGTCCTCGGCATCGACAGCGTCTATGACTACGATCCGGTTTGGCGCAAGTGCGAGGAACTCGGCTACCCGGTGACGTTTCACTCGGCGGCCTCGAACTTCGGCCTGCGCAATTCGATCAGCAATTTCGTTTACAACCATATAGGCCATTTCGGCGAGGCCGGTAACGCGGTCGCCAAGGCGCTGGTTATCGGCGGAGTGACCTACCGGTTTCCCCGGCTCAAGTTCGCCTTTCTCGAGGGCGGGGTCGCCTGGGGATGCAGTCTGCTGGCGGATCTGCTCTCGCACTGGGAAAAGCGCAACGGCAAAGCGATCCTGGAGTTGGACCCCTCGAAGACCGATCGCGCGAAGCTGGCGGAGCTCTTTAAGCAATATGGCAGCACAAAGATGTGGGAAAAATTCGCCGAGTTCGAGCGGACGATGCTGATGGGTGGCTCGGGTCACGCGGCGCCGGCGGAGCTCGATGATTTTGCGGCGGCGCATATCGAACGCAAAGCCGATCTGCGCGAGCGCTTCGTGCCGAATTTCTTCTTCGGCTGCGAATCCGACGATCCGACGGTCACCTACGCGTTCGCCGCGGCCAATCCGTTCGGCGCCAAGCTCGGCGCGGTGCTGAGCTCGGACATCAGCCACTTCGACGTCCCGGACATGACGCAGGTGCTCGAAGAGGCCTGGGAGCTGGTCGAAGAAAAGGGCCTGTCGGAGGAGGATTTTAACGCCTTCACTTTTGGCAACGCCGCGAAGCTCTGGGCCAGCCTCAATGCGGATTTCTTCAAGGACACCACGGTTGAAACCGCGGTCCGGCAGTACCTCGAAAGCAATCCGTCGGGTCAATCGGCGGCCGCGTCCTGAGCGCTGGTGCTGCGGGACTATCGGCGCTTATTCTCGGACCAAGGCGGCTGAAGAGAGGAGCATTCTCGATGGACACGGCGTGGGAAATCGAACAGTTGCGCGCAGTGACGGAAATCGCGGGTTTGCAGCCGGCGAAGGTTGTCCTTCCCGAGGACCATCATGTGATCGTCGGCGCGATGCGCTTTCATTACCTCGATTGGGGCGGCAGCGGGCAGCCAATTCTTTTTCTCCACGGCGGCGGCATTAACGCGCACACTTGGGACGTCGTATGCCTGATGCTACGCGAGCGGTACCGCTGCGTCGCGCTCGACCAACGCGGCCATGGCGACAGTGAATGGTCGCCCGCAATCGATTACGGCGTCGAGACTCAGGTGTGCGACATCGAGGGCTTTATCGAAAAGTTGGGCGTCGATAATCCGCTGCTGGTGGGCCAATCGATGGGTGGGTTGAACTCGATTGCCTACGCGATACGCCACAGTGCGAAGATGAAGGCGCTGGTGGTTGTCGATGTGGGGCCGGAAGTCAACTCAGAGGGTACGCAGCGGATCCGCGAATTCTCAGGCACGCCTGAGCTCGAATCGCCCGAGGCTTTCCTCGAGCGCGCCGTAAAGTTTAATCCCATCAGAGATCCGCGAGTGCTGCGGCGGAGTCTTTTTTATAACTTGCGGCAATTACCGAGCGGAAAATGGTCGCTCAAGCACGACCAGCGCCGCGCTTCCGAGGCGGCCTGGCGGATTGCCACCGATCAGCGCGAGCGGCTCGTGCGCGAGGTCTCGAAGATTAGCTGTGCGACCCTGATCGTCCGCGGCGCCAAGAGCGACGTACTCTCGGACGAAGCCGCAGAGCGCTTCGCAAAGATGTTGCCGCGCGCGCGATGGGTGCGCGTCGAGGAGGCGGGCCACAACATCCAGGGCGACAATCCGCGCGGCCTGCTCGACGCGATGAATCCATTCCTGCGCGAACTCGGCCTCTGAAAGCCCCGCGCGGTGTCGCGCCCTACTTGAAGCCCAACAGTGCGAACGGGCCGCAATCGACGACTGGCTCTCGCTGCGTCCCCGCGCCCGCTCGCTCAGAGGAAGGGCTCCTCGGCAAGGTTCCGTTGTAAGTTATTTTTTCGATGTCGTAGCCGCGGCGGACGGCGGCACTCCGATAGACGCATGGTCAACCAGGTACCGCCACTTGCCGCCTGACTTGTGGATCAGTTCTGTGGCGCGAACATGGGTGAGGTCATTGCCTTCCCCTACATCGCCGCTCCGAACGATCATGACATAGTCCGGACCCAAACCTATCGCTCGAATCTGGTAGTTCACGATTTTCGGTGGTTTATGTCCTTCGCCACAGTACGGAGCGATGAAGCTCTTGATCAGCTTCTCAATACCGGCTTTGGTGTCAGATTCTTCGCCTTGCCCCGGATAGACTGCGATGGCGCCCTTATCATAGAAAGTGAGACCCTTTTGTGGATCGCAGCCACCCTTCCAGGTAGCCGCGTCGAAAGCGTCGTCATGCGCCTTCGCGATCGCAAGCGGATCCGCCCAGGCGGGCGCCGCGAGAGCCAAAACCAGCGACGCCACAATCACGATGTGTTTTGTCAGCGACTCCAATCGTTTCACCCCTCATACCTCCCGTGCGACGAGATCAGTGCAATTTAGTTTCGATCAGCGATCTCAGCCGCCGATTCATCCGCAGAAGAGCGAGTCTCACACTTCTATCGGGAGGACCGACTAAACTCATTCAATCTTGTCTTGGGTCGTTTGGTCCCTGCTTCACTACGCCGAGAAAAGGTGTGCGCGAAATTCAATCCTGCGACTGAATCAGTCGAGTGCTGATAAACGCCATCTGCGGTACCGGCAGGCTCACCGCGCGAGCTCTCCTTAGCCCATTGGGTCCACTTCCCGTATCCCGAGAAGACATTGCCCGTATAACTCATAGGTCGAGTCACTGACGAATAAGTGTGCCGCTTCCACCTGTAGATCGCGCAGACAGCGCTGCAAGATATTGTTTAGATGGATCGCGCTCCCCGCACCGTAGCGAAAGGCCTTCGTGGTAACGTCGAGCGCTACATCGGTGACCAACGTGGTGATGGTGCGCATCTCAACCTGAAGCTGCGGAGTCGGTCTTTGGCCTGCGCAGACCGTCGCCCAGGCTCGCTCAAAGACCTCGAAGGCGAGTCCCCGCACCGCTTTCAGCCGCAAGTCGCATTCCCCGATCGTCCGTTGAAACACTTCGCGCTCGGCGAGCGGGGTTTGTTTGCCATAGCCTCGCCGCTTGGTTTTCGCGAGATCAATGATGGTATCGAGCGCGCGGCGTCCGACTCCTAAAGCGAACCCTGCCATCTCGTTAACGACGAGCCCGGGCAGGCCTAGCTGGTACAGCGGACCGCCGCGCTTCGGCTCCCACGTCCGCATGTTGAAGGTGAAAGCTTCCGGGACAAAAAGGTCCGTGACAGAAAAATCACAGCTCCCCGTGCCTTTGAGTCCGGCGACGTTCCAATTGTCATGGATTTGAGCCTTGGCAACCGGGAATACCATCATACGCGGGTATGCAGCGCCGCCGCCGTTCAATTCGACCGACGTCAAACCTCCGATCCACTCGGCATGGCGGATTCCGCTGGCCCACGACCATCGTCCGTTGACGCGATAGCCGCCCTCCACGGGAATCGCCTTGCCGGGCGTTAGCGAACCGGCGACGCGGGGAGGCCGATCGCCCGCGAACAATCGCTCGATCGCTTCTTGGGGGAGACAAGATCCCATAACGGACACGGTGCCGTTGCAAATGGAGAGGCACCAGCCGGCCGAAGGATCGATATAGCTCGTCGCCTCGATCACCTCGATCTGGGTTACGGGGTCCGCCTCAGCCCCGCCCAGTTCAGCCGGGCACTTCATTGCAAACAGACCGGAGTCCGTAAGTGCAGCCACTGAAGCCGGAGGCAGCGTTCTCAGCGTTTCACCTTCCTCCGCATGAGCAGCCAAAGTGTCACGCACATTGGCAACAGCCTCGAGAAGGAATCGCCGTTTCTCGGCCCGCTCGACCGGGAATTTCACACCCATAGAAGTTCCTCCGCTTCTTTTCTTCGTTGCCCGGGCACCAGTGGCTACGCTAGTGCACGCCGCCGTCAAGATCGAGACTGGCCCTGCGCTCAAGATCCCGTTCCCCACAGTCGAGGCGTCCCCTCAGGCCTCCCGTGCGACGATCAGTCTCAATAGAAAGAACCCACGCTACTTGAAGCCTAGAGCAGCGAGCGGGCTGCGATCGACTACCGGTGCGCGCTTGGTTCCCGCAGCGAGCTTTACCGAGCCGGGCGTGCGTTCGAACGGATCACGCAGGTCGAGCGCTTTCGCATGGGCCTTGAGCGCCGGGATCACTTCGTCTGCAAACAATCGCATACTGGCCCGTCGCTCTTCATTACCGGCCGGACCCTGGATGCTCAAGATAATGAAGATGCCGGTCCGCAACACGCTCATGATCGATTTTATCTTGGAGCTAACGGTTGCGGGCGTACCGACAATGACTTGCAGGTTCTTCTGACCGCGCAGCAACGCGGCGTGCAGTTTGCCGCGGACCTCCGTGTAATCGATTTGGCCGCTGTCGCCGCCGTGCATCTGCTCCCTCATCTTCTCGCCGCTGATTCCCAGCCAGGCGCTGGTCTGCTGTTTGGCCAGCACACGGATTGCGGCCTTCGAGTTATAGCCCGGCGGCATCGTAAATTCCGGCGCCGAGAAGGCATTCTGGCCGCCGCCATAAACGAAGCCGGCCGCGACCTCCTGGGCTTTCTCCTCGGTCTCGCCCACGGCGGTCGCGACCATGTAGCCGAAATTTTCCGGGCCGGCCTGGTAGCCATGCTTCGCGGCTTCGTCCGCATAGAAGTCCCAGAGGTCGCAGGTCGGCGCGAGTTGGGTGCCGAGTCCGATATACGGATAACGATGCTCCGCGCACCACTGCACGGTTTCGGGACTTAGCGTGCCTGGGATCCACATCGGCGGATGCGGCTTCTGATACGGCAGCGCCCACGGATTGACGTGGCGATAATGGAAGTGTTTGCCCTCGTAGCGCCAAGGGCCGGGCCGCGTCCAGGCCTGCACGATGAAGTCGTGGGCTTCGTTGAACAACTCGCGGTTGTAAGCGGGATTGGCGTTGTTGAAGAACTGCTCCGAGCCGGCGCCGCGCACCCATCCGGTGACCAGGCGGCCGCGCGATATCAGATCGATCTCGGCCAACTCCTCCGCCATCCGCAAAGGATGTTTGATCACCGGCAGCGGATTGCCGATCAACACGAGGCGCGCACGTTTGGTGCGGTAGGCTAGGATTGCGGCCTCGACGTTCATCACAGAGCCCATGCAGATCGGATTGCCGTGATGCTCGTTGAGCGCGACGACGTCGAAGCCCAGGTCTTCGGCGTAGCAGTTCTCGTCGAGATAGTAGTTGTAATCGTCGGCAGCTTTTTCGCGGTCGAAAAGTTTATTCGAGATGGCGAAGAACGCCCGATTCTTGAGAATCTCTTCTTCGGGCAGCCAGCGATATGGCCGTTCGGTGAAGTATCCTATTTGCATCGTGAAGACTCCTTCGTCCCGGGCCGCTGCGTTAAGCTTCGTCAGTTGCCGTTGAACTTGGCGGCGCGCTTGCCGAGGAACGACGCGATCCCTTCGCGCGCGTCCGCCGTGCGGCTTAGATCGGCGATCACCTCGGTCTCGAGCTCCATCTGCTCGTAGAGCGGATTATTCGACGACGCGTAGAGCAGCCGCTTGACGCCGCCAAAAGCTTGCGTCGGCCCCTGCGCCAACTCGCGCGCGAGCACTTCGGCCTGACTGAGCAGCTCGGCGTCCGGCACGACCCGCGTGATCATGCCCATCACTTCGGCTTCGCGCGCCGTGACGGTGCGATTCGTGAGCATCAGCTCGAGCGCCCGCTTCAGCCCGACCAGCCGCGGCAAATAATATGAACTCGAGCCGTCGGGCGTCAGTCCAATTCGCGTATAGGCGACGGTGAAACGCGTCGATTCGCCCGCCAACACTAGATCTCCGGTCAGCGCGATGCTCAGTCCCGCGCCGCCCGCATTGCCGTTAACGGCGATTACCACCGGCGCTTTCATCCGTGCAAAACGCTGGATCGCTGCGTGCAAATAAAGCGTGACCTTTTTCAAATGGCCGGGCAACTCAGCGGGCGGCTGCGCCGCAAATGACTTGAGGTCGCCGCCGCCGCAAAACAGTTTGCCCGCGCCGGTTATCAGGACGGCCCGCACCGCCGGATCTTCGCCGCACTTGAGCGACGCCTCCTCGAGCGCCGCCGCGAGTTCGTAATTCAGCGCGTTGGCCGCCTCCGGCCGGTTGAGCGTGAGATGCGCCACATGGTCACGAACTTCGTAAAGCAGTACTGACATTTTTTTCTCCCGCGACTCTTCGTCTAGATCGACCGAATCTACTTTAGGGTCCCGTACCAACTCGCGATCGCCTCACCGATTGCGCGGGGCGAATCCTCCTGCAGGAAGTGCAACCCCTTGACCGCCACTTCGCGCTGATTCGGCCATCCGCGGCAAAACTCGCGCGCCCGCCCGGCTACGATCATTCCCGGCTCTCCATTGACGAACAACTTGGGGATCGGCGAAGTCGCGAGCCAAGCGCCATAATCCTTTACGATCGCTACCACGTCCGCCGGTTCCCCGTCGATCGGAATCTGCCGCGGCCATGTCAGCATCGGACGGCGCGATTCGCCCGCCTCGGTATAGGGCCGTCGGTACACTGCCATCTCGGCCTCGGTCAGCCGGCGCATCACGCTCGCCGGCAGGATCTTCTCGACGAAGATATTCTTCTTGAGAACCAGCTCTTCTCCAGCCGGGCTCCGCATCGCCTCGAAAATCCCACGCGCCGCATCCGGCCACTCCGCCCATGTCAGCGGCATCACGACCGCCTCCATATAGGCGATCCCTTTGACCGCGGCGGGATTACGCTTCGCCCAATGGAATCCTAGCGCCGAGCCCCAGTCATGCACCACCAGGGTCACCTTCTCCTGCTTCAGGCCGAGCGCATCGAACCACGCGTCCAGATAACGCGAGTGATCGACGAAGCGGTACGAACCGTCCGGCGCCTTACCCGAGGCTCCCATCCCGATCAGATCCGGCGCGAGGCATCGGCCCAGCCGCGCCAGATGCGGGATAATGTTGCGCCACAAGTACGACGAGGTCGGATTACCGTGCAGAAAGACGATCGGCGCACCCTCTCCGACCTCGACGTAAGACATCTCGGTCGCTCCGACATTGACGCGTTTGCGCGGATGCGGGTCGGCTGCAGAGATCGTCGCCTCGCTCATATCGGACACCCTCGACTTACAATCGATTTCGATCTGACAACCTAGGCCAACGCCGCCAGTTTCGCCAGCCAGTCGCAGCGCCGGCGGACTATCCATTCGCGTCCGAGAAAAATATCCTGAAACCTGATGGACGAGCCACGCTATATCATCCTTCATGGTCATTTTTATCAGCCGCCGCGCCAGAATCCCTGGACCGGCTTGACCGCGTCCGAAGCGAGCGCCGCGCCGTTCGCCAACTGGAATGAACGGATTCTGAGTGAGTGCTACGCCGCGAATGCCCGCGCTCATACGATGAACGGGCGGGTGGCTTATATTCGCAACAACTACGAGGCGCTGAACTTCGATTTCGGTCCGACCCTGCACGGCTGGCTCGAGGCGCACGGAACCAATGCCTGCCGCGCGATCCGGCGCGCCAATGACACCAGCCGGCTCGCGCACGCAGGACACGGCAACGCCATCGCGCAGGCCTACAACCATTCGATTCTGCCGCTGCTCGACGCGCGCGGCCGTGAGATCCAAATTGCCTGGGGCATCGAGGATTTTGTCGTGCGCTTCGGCCATCTACCCGAAGGCATGTGGCTGCCCGAATGCGCCGCCGACGACGAAACGCTCGCCGCGGTCGCGCGCGCAGGCATTAAGTTCGTCATCCTCGGTGCCGACCAGGGGCGTTTCAGCAGCACTGGCCGCGAAGCCGGGCCCTTTGTCTGGCGTCGCGCTGATCTGAACCTGGCGATCTTCCGTTTCGACCGCGAGCTTGCGGGCTGGATCTCGTTCGGAGACGGTCTCGCCGACGGCGCCAAGTTCGCCGACGGCCTCGCCGGCGCCGCACTCGCGCTGGCGCCCGGCGCCGCTCTCCTCGTCGCAACCGACGGCGAAACCTTCGGCCATCACAAGCGCGCCGGCGCGGCCGAGTTGGCCCGCGCACTCAGCCAGCTCGAGACGCGCGCCGACATCGTCGTCATGAGTTGCGCCGCCTATCTGGCGGAGCATCCGCCGTCGGGGAGTTTTCAACTCGACCAGCCCTCCTCATGGAGTTGCGGCCACGGCATCGAGCGCTGGCGCGCCAACTGCGGATGCCGCCTCGACAGCCACTCGAACCAGGAGTGGCGCGGACCCCTGCACGACGCGATGGCCTTCGTGCTGCATCACGCCGACGCCGTCTATGATCGGTTCGCCTCCGGCCTCGTTGCCGACAGCTCTCAGGCACTGCGTGAGGCCGGCCGCCTGTTCGCCGATTCCCGGCCCGCCACGCTCGAAGAGTTTGGCCGCCGCCACAAGCTGCGTGACGGGGCCGCTCGCGATCGCCTCCTGCGCCTGTTCGAGATGGAGCGGGCGGCGCACGCCGCGCTCACCAGTTGCGGCTGGTTCTTCGACGACTTCGCCGGCCTTGAAGGACGTATCGTGCTGCGTTACGCTGCGCGCGCGCTTGAACTCGCCGGCGAGCAAAGCCGAAGTGTCGAGCTCGAGTTGCTTGAGCGCCTGCGTCAAATCAACTCGAATCATGGCGGCGATGCCGCCTCGTTATATTTGAGCCTCAAAACGCGCGAAGCGCGCGGGAGAGCCTAACCTGCGCGGGAGAGGATAGATGGCCGCGAACGAACCCAGCCTCAATATCGAGTCCGTGCTGCGCGAGGGGCGGAAGTTCCCGCCGAGCGCGGAGTTCACCCAGCGCGCCGCCGTCAAGGGCCTCGCGGAATACGAAGCGCTCTATCGGCGCGCCGAGGAAGATCCCGAAGGCTTCTGGGCCGGCTGCGCCCGCGAACTCGCCTGGTCGAAACCCTTCAGCAAGGTGCTCGATTGGCAATTCCCCTTCGCCAAGTGGTTCGCCGACGGCGAACTCAACGCCGCCTACAACTGCGTCGATCGCCATCTGAGCGGACCGCGCCGCAACAAGGCTGCCCTCATCTGGGAGGGCGAGCCCGGCGATTCGCGCGTCCTGACCTACCAGATGCTCGCGACTGAAGTCGCACGGTGCACCAACGCGCTCAAGGAACTCGGCGTGCGCAAAGGCGATCGCGTCGCGATTTATATGCCGCTGGTGCCCGAAGCCGTAATCGCGATGCTCGCCTGCGCGCGTCTCGGCGCAATCCATTCGGTCATCTTCGGCGGCTTCTCCTCCGAGGCGCTGGTCGATCGTATCAATGACGCGGAGGCCCGCCTCGTAATTACCGCCGACGCCGGATGGCGTCGCGGGCAAAAGGTCGAGCTCAAGCGCAACGTCGATGAGGCCCTCAAGCGCACCCCCTCGGTCGAAAAATGCCTGGTCCTGAATCGCGTCGGCGTTTCGGTCGCGATGCAGCCCGGCCGCGATCTCTGGTGGCACGAGCTCGTCCCGCAACAAAGCTCTGACTGCCCGGCCGAACCCGTAGGGGCCGAGCATCCGCTCTTCACTCTCTACACCTCCGGCACCACCGGCAAGCCCAAGGGCGTGGTGCACTCCACCGCCGGCTATCTCACGCACACCCTGATAACGATGAAGTGGATCTTCGACCTCAAGGAAGAAGACATCTACTGGTGCACCGCGGACATCGGCTGGATCACCGGCCACAGCTACACCGTCTATGGGCCGCTGGCCGCCGGTGCGACGGTCCTGATGTACGAGGGGGCGCCGAATTTTCCTCACGAAGATCGCTTCTGGTCGATTATCGAAAAGTATCGCGTCAACATTTTGTACACCGCGCCGACCGCGATTCGCACCTTCATCAAATGGGGCGAACAGTGGGTCAAGCCGCACGACCTGACGAGTCTGCGGCTGCTCGGCACCGTCGGCGAACCGATCAATCCCGAGGCCTGGATCTGGTACCACAACGTTATCGGCGGCGGCCGCTGTCCGATCGTCGATACCTGGTGGCAGACCGAAACCGGCGGGATCATGATCGCGCCGATGCCCGGGGCGATCGCGACCAAGCCCGGCTCCGCCACCCGGCCCCTGCCCGGCGTCGCCGCCGACGTCGTCACGCGCGAGGGCCAGTCCGTCGGCGCCAATCAGGGCGGCCTGCTCGTCATCAAGCGGCCGTGGCCCGGGATGCTGCGAACGATCTTCCGCGACCCCGAGCGCTATCGTCAGCAGTATTTCAGCCAGATCGACGGCATGTACTTCACCGGTGACGGCGCGCGCCGCGACGACGACGGCTACTTCTGGATCATGGGCCGCGTCGATGACGTGATTAACGTCTCGGGACATCGCCTCGGCACGATGGAAATCGAGAGTGCGCTGGTCTCGCATCCCGCAGTGGCCGAAGCCGCGGTCGTCGGCCGGCCCGACGAGATGAAGGGACAGGCGGTCTTCGCCTTCGTCACGCTCGAGGGCGGGCGCAAGGGCGACGCCAAGCTGCGCGATGAACTCAAGCAGCACGTGGTCAAGGAGATCGGCGCGCTCGCGCGACCCGACGACCTCCGTTTCTCCGACGCGCTGCCCAAGACCCGCAGCGGCAAGATCATGCGGCGGCTGCTGCGCCAGATCGCGGCGGGCGATCAGACCCTCGGCGACACCGCCACCCTCGAAGATCTGTCGGTCCTCGCCAAACTCCGCGAAGACGACGATTGAGCACCGCGCCGCCCGTATCGGAATATCTCTTTGTTTGCATGGTCGCCGCGGGAACGACGCAATGACAGACGACCGATTATTCTCCGGACGATTCGGAAGGTGAGCCCCAATGGACCTGGAAGAGTTGCGAAAGGCTCTGGAACATCCACTTTTTGACAGTGCCATCGTCAAGCACGGATTTGCCCCATTTTTTCGGGACTACGATCTCATAGCGCAGATAGAAAATTACCAATTTCATTACCGCTTTACCCACTGTACCTCCGCGACAGTGACAACCGCAGTACGCGACGACGTCTGGCCACGGTCGTGGGACGATCTGTTCACAGATTATCCTGCGTGGGAACGCGAGGGTTGCCCGGAGGGCTATGTTTGGGGTGTGTGCTGGTCACTGGCCTATCCAGGGGCCGAGTACGTGGAGAACTCGACGGCGGCGCGAAACTGGAGCGAGCGTTTAGGTAAGCCGATGCACGAGGTAAACATCCTAACCAATGGATATAACATTAACTTAATCTTTCACGATCTGATCGTTCGAGAATTGAAGGAAGGCGATAAGGAATGGGTTCCGGGCATACTGGATCAATACGTGTTTCCAATCATTCGATGAGGAACGAGTTCCGCAGGGAGTGAAGCTCCTACGTCCTCGGCTAGGAGCCCGGAAACTTGCAAACTCGTTCGCTACGCGGCGGCGGGGGGGAGCATCGCGATCTTGCCGGCGATCGTGCCTTTTTCCATCAGCTCCTGCGCGTGAGCCAGCTCGCGCAGCGGCAGCACCTTGCCGACCACCGGCTTGATCTGCCCGCTTGCGACGAACCGCATCGCATCCATCAACTCACCCTTGTTGCCCAGATGCGAGCCCAGATAATTCTGCTGCTTGTTCCACAACAAACGAATATCAAGATGCGCATCGAAACCTGAGGTCGCGCCGCAAGTCACGATCGTGCCGCCCCACTTGAGACACTGCATCGAGATCGGCCAGGTCTCGGCGCCGGTATGCTCGAACACGATATCCGCACGCCGGCCGTTGGTGATTTTGCGAACTTCCTGGAAAACGTCGTGCTGCTTGCGATTGAGCACGTACTCGGCGCCGAGATTGCGGCAGAGTTCGAGCTTGTCGTCGCTCGACGCCACCGCGATCGCCCGCGCGCCGTAAAGCTTCGCGATCTGGATCGCCATCACGCCGAGGCCGCCGGCCGCGCCCCACACCAGCACGAAGTCGCCGGCCTGGATTCGCGCGCGCGTCACCAGCATCCGCCACACCGTGACCAGCACCAGCGGCATCGTCGCGGCTTCGACATGAGTGAGATTCTTCGGCTTGGGCAGGACGTTGACTGCGGGCACGCGGCAATAGTCGCCGTGCGCGCCGTCCAGCGGTCCGGTCTGGAAGCCCCAGATCTTGAATTCCGGACAGAAGAACTCTTCGCCGCGCGTGCAATAATCGCATTGACGACAAGAGATTCCGCAATGCACGACGACCTCATCGCCGAGCTTGACGTTGTGCACCTCGCTGCCAACCTCGACCACGACGCCCGACGCATCAGAGCCCGAGATATGCGGGAAGATCGTCTTCATCCCGGGAATCCCGCGGCGCGCCCAGATATCGTTGAAATTGCACGCCGAGGCTTTGACCTGCATCACAACGTCATTAGGGCCCGCTGTCGGGGTCGGCGTGTCGGCGTACTTGAGCACTTCGCCGCCGCCGTTCTCATCGAAAATTATCGCCTTCATCGGATTTTCCTGCCGCGTTTCGCGGAATCGAGTCACGCAGAAGGATAAAATTTTCGCTGGAATCTCGCAACGATATTTCCCAATTCGGGCGTGATGAGCTAACTTAAGACCGACTCGCCAACAATCAGGCTAGGATTGCATCACAGCGGCAGCATCAGGGAGAAATCGCGATGAATGTCGATTATGACGTGATAACGATTGGTGGTGGCCTGGGCGGTGGTGCGCTCGCGAAGGCGCTGGGTGAAAACGGGAAGCGCGTGTTGGTGCTCGAACGCGGACTCAGTTCAAGGATCGTGTGCGAGGCGAGGATCCCACCGTGGGGCGGTTGGAGGCACAGAAGCTAGGCTTGTATACCATCCTCCTTGAGCGTTGTGGGCACGAGACCTTACTGGCAAGGGATCGGACAGTCGCCGCGCGACCTCAGAGCAACTACAGCGCAGCGACTTTCTGCCCTAACGCTCTTTCATCCTGCGATGCAGGAAACCGTGCTCGATAGCGCCCGAACGGCGGGTGCGGAAGGATGGCGTGGAGTCGCGGCGTGCGCCCTGCGTTGCGTTATCCAGCCGTGGTTTCGGTTGAGCGCCGCGCGCCTCTCTTTTTCACGGGCCTGACGTAGAACCGCCGCGCGGTAGCCGTGATATTGAGCGTTTCATCAGCGAAACCGTTGCGTCCGGAATGCCGGCGGAGCTCTACATCGGCGCGCGCACCGCCGGACCGCTCGCGAGCTTCGATATGACCGAACCTTGGGTGGATCACCCATATCAGGATGGTGTCGCCCTGCTCGGCGATGCCGCCGGAGCAAGTGACCCGACCTGGGGTCAGGGGTTGAGCCTGACCCTGCGCGGCGCCCGCGCGCTGGCCGAAAACGAGAGCGACGATTGGAACAGCGCGGCGCACAGCTATGCTTCTGCGCATGACGAATTCTTCACGACTGCGAGAATCGTCATGCAGTGGCATTACGATCTCTTTTTCGCACGCGGCGAGGAGGCTGATCAGAGACGCGGACGCGCATTACCGCGCTTGATGAGTGCACCGGATCGCCTGCCGGATCATTCTCTTGAGCGGACAGCCCGCGCCACTAAGCTGCGCCGTTGGTGAGCGCAGTTTCGTGGCCGTTGTGGCCGAGCAGGGCGGCGAGTTCGTGCTCGAAGCCGCCGGTTTCGATCGCGCAGTGCATCCCGCATTCCTTGGGCGCGCCGGTCTCCCACCACCAGCGGCCGTTGCGCGGATCTTCGCCGTCCGCCACCGGGCGCGTGCAGGGCGCGCAGCCAATCGATTTGAAGCCCTTGTCGTAAAGCTCGTTGTACGGAACATCGTTGGCGCGGATATAGTCCCAGACCTCTTCGTCGGTCCAATCGGCCAGCGGCGCGAATTTGACGATCCCGCCATGATCGTGATCGATTTCGAGCTTGCGGATATTCGAGCGGGTGGCCCACTGATCGCGCCTGAGGCCGGTGATCCAGGCGTCGTAGTTCATCAGGGCGCGCCGCACCGGCAGCACCTTGCGCACCTGGCAGCAGAGTAGGCGCGAGTTGACCGCGTTGTAAAAGAGATTGTTGCCGTGCTTCGTGACCATATTCTGCACGACGTTGGTGTCAGGGAAGAAAACCTCGGTCCTGATGCCATACTTGTCGCGAATCTGATCAATTAGCTTATAGGTCTCCTCAGGCTGCCGTCCCGTATCGATCGTGAAGACGCGGATTCCCGGATCGATCTTCCAAGCCATATCGATCAGCGCGACGCCGTCGGCCTGAAAGCTCGAACAGAGCCCCACGCGGCGGCCGAATTTCTCGATCGCCCAGGCAAGCACTTCCTGCGGTTCCTGGCTGTCGAGCTCGACCGCGGCCTCGCCGGCTTCGAGTTCGTCCATCACGATTGCTTCGGTATCGGTATGTGTTTCCATCACGTCTCTTTCGTCTTGGCGCTCGGCTTTATAGGTGGGCCTGTTCGAGACTGGTCGAGACCTCCGCGCTGCCGATCGTGACCAGCGCGGCGTCGGGCGTGCGCACGCAGAATTGCGTGAAGGACTCGCCCGCCAGCCGCTCTTCGAGATAGCCGGCGAACAGGCGCGCGACGGTCTCTTCGACCTTCGCCGACGGCACGCGGCGCAGCAGCGGCCGGCCGATCGCGGCGTCGCGGCCGAGGCCGCCGCGCAAAATCACGTCGAAGGCTTCGAGCGGCTCGCCGCTAGGGCCGCGCCCGGTGGTGCCCTGCAGACCGATATCGCCGGTCCAATGCTGCGCGCAGGCGTGCGGACAGCCGTCGAGATTTACCTTCAGGCCGCCGACCGCGTCGCCGAACTGGCCGACCAGCCGCGCGATTATCGACGCCAGCTTCTCCTTGGTGGGAGTCACGGCATAGTTGCAATGCGGATCACCGATACAGCCGATCGAGGAGCCATAAAGTCCGTTGGCATCGATCGGAAAACCGATCTCGGCGACGCGCCCGAGAATCTCGTCCAACCGTTCGCGAGGAATCCCGGTCAGGATAAAGTTCTGCCGGCGGGTCAGCCGGATATCGCCGCCGAAGCTGGCGGTTAAATCGGCTATCTCGCGCATCTGCTGTCCGCTCATCGTGCCGAGATAGACCGGAAAGCCGGCATAGAGCAGTCCCGGATCGCGAGACTCGTGCACGCCCATATGGTCGCTCTCGGCGTCGGGTAGCGGCATCTCCGGCAGATCCTCAAGGGCGCCGCCGAGGCGCGCCTCGACCAGGCGACGAAACTCCTCGACCCCGTAATCGTCGATCATGAATTTGAGCCGCGCCTTGACGCGCGAGATGCGGTATTCGGTGGTCGATTGCCAGACGTCGATAATTGCGCGCAGGACCGCGATCGTCTCGCTACGCGGAACAAAGACCCCCAGATGACGCGAGAGGCGCGGCGTCGAGGACTGGCCGCCGCCGACCCGCACCGCGAAACCTTCGCGGCCGTCCCTGACCGTCGCGATCAGCGCGACGCAATTGATCTCAGGCGCGTTGCACTGGAAGGAGCAGGCCGAAATCGTGATTTTGTGCTTGCGCGGCAGATCGGAATAGTCGCGATTATTGTAGAAAAATGCCGCCGCTTCGGCGACCAGCCCGGTCACGTCGAACAACTCGTCGGCGCTGACTCCCGCCGCCGGGCATCCGGTGATATTGCGCACGACGTCGCCGCATCCGCCCATCGTGGTCAGGCCGACGGCCTTGAGCTGGTCGAGAATCTCGGGAAAGCGATCCAGCGTGATATAGTGCAACTGGATATTTTGGCGGGTCGTCAGTTCCCCCTGGTCGCGGCCGCAGCGCTCGGAAATCTCGCCGATCGCGTTCAATCCGGCCGGGCTCAGGATCCCGCTTGGAATCTTCACGCGCATCATGAAGGTGCCGATCTTCGGCTTGTCGTGATACATCCCGAACCACTGGAGCCGAACGATGTCCTCTTCGGGCAATTTTTCGTAGGACGTGTCAACCAAACGCTGCCACTGCCCGGCCAGCTCAGTCGGGAAAAGCTCGTGCTTGAGGCGCTCGACTGAATTGCGCTTCAGCACCATTTCCCGGGACGGCGGTTCGCGTTTGGGCATGAGGGTGGACCTGTTCCTCGACAGCCTTTTCGGCAGGCTAGAAACAGAAGATAACTTAGTAGACTAAATCAGTCAACTAATTAGATCACTAACTTAGTCCGCTATTCCGTTCGACCCTCGATCATGCTATAAAACTCAAGGGTCAGATGAAATTTGGCGTCGGCATCGATTATTGTCTGAAAGCGCTGTTAATGTTGGCCGACCGTTTCCCCACGGCGCAGCCGCAGCGCGTCGAGGAGATCGCGACGACTCAGAGCATCCCGGAGAACTACCTGCGCCGGCTCCTAATCGAACTCAAACGCGGCGGGCTGGTCACCAGCCAGAAGGGCCCAAGCGGAGGATACCTCCTGGCGCGCCATCCCTCGCGCATCACGATGGCGGACGTGGTCCACCTTATCGAGGGCGACTACACCCCGGTCGAGTGTCTCGAGGACGGCGCCGCGGGGACGCTCTGCCAGCCCGGCGACGGCTGTGCGATGCGCGAGGTCTGGCGCGAGGTGCGCGACAACGTCACCGCGATCCTCGCACGGACGACGCTGCAATCACTCAGCGAGCGCCGCCGCAAAGCGATCGACTTCCAGATTTGATCGCGCGCGCCTGCGCGCGCTAGTATCGACTTCCGAAAATGACTCGCGGGCAGGCTAATGGCATTCTCTCATACGCCGGTTTCATTGCCTTCCCGCAACAATCATCCGCTCATGGAGCGCCCGAGTTTCGCCTCGGGCATTATCCTTTCCGAGCATGTTAGCAGAGGCACAAGGTCTCTAGCTGTGAACGCCGGAAATTCTTCGCTGCACTTATATGACTTTGCGAATATGACTTTGCGAACAGTTAGGCGCTGCGCAGAAATTCGATTAGCGCGCGATTCACGGCGTCAGGGCTTTCCTGCTGCGTCCAATGGCCGATACCCGGCAGGATGACCTTGCGCTTGAGATTAGGCACGTGGCGCTCCATCGCATTGACCTCTTCGCCCCAGAAACCGAGAACGCCGTCGCGATCACCCGCGATAAAGAGGGCCGGCTGGCGGAGCTTGGCCCCGTCGAGGAAGGGCGTCAGCGCCCAGTTGCGATCGACATTGCGATAATAGTTGAGACAGCCCGCGAAACCGCTGCGCTTGAATTCGCCGACCAGGAACTCTATATCCGCATCAGTCACGAAGGTCGGTTTCTTCGGCGTCGGAGCCAGCCCTATGCTAGCCATGTCCTTCGGATCCATCGCAAACTTCCATCGCTCCTCGACAGGCGGCTCGCCGGACGCAGAGTAGAGTGCGTTCACGATCGTGCCATACACATCGGCCTCCATGCGCTTTTCCATTCCGGGCGATCGAAAAATTTGCTGATAGAAGATCTTGCCAGGATACTTCTCCTGCTCCCACGCGCTCGGGCTGATCGACAACCGTGGCAGGAACGGCACGCTGAGCAGCCCGACAGCGGGGAAGAGATCGGGCCGGAAGAGCGCGGCGAACTGAGTGATCCACGCACCCCAATCATGTCCGACGATCACCACCGGATCGCCACCTAGCGCATTGGCCAAGCCGACAAGATCGCCCGTAAGTTGAAAGATATCGTAGGCCTCGACCTCTTTCGGCTGTGCGGTCTGGCCGTACCCACGCATGTCCGGCGCGATAGCATGGAACCCCGCTTCGGCAAGCGCCAGAAGTTGATGCCGCCACGAATACCAGGATTCGGGAGCGCCATGGCAAAGCAGAACGTGCGGACCGCTTCCCGCTTCCGCATAGTGCATCTTGATGCCGTTGGTAGTGACGAATCGATGAGCGATCTCAGCCATGACCTCTCCTGCTCTGCTCGACGAACTGAACCGACCCGCCTGATAAATCTCAGGCGCGGCCGTAGACCGGCACGACCACTCCCGACGTCACCTGATTCTGATCCGAGCACAAGAATGCGACCGTCTTGGCGATATCCTCGGGCTTGACCCAGTTCTCGTGCTTGGCCTTGGGCATCGCCGTGCGATTCGCCTCGGTGTCGATCGTGCTCGGCGCGATCGCGTTGACCAGAACGTTGTCGGTCAGTACCTCCTCGGCCAGTGACGCAGTGAAGGTGCGGATCGCACCCTTCGCGACGGCGTAGGCGGCGAACTCGCCAGCGCCGAGGAGCCCGGTGCGCGAACTTACCGAGACGATCCGGCCGAACTTGTTCTTCTGCATGATCGGCACGACCGCCTTACAGCAGAGGAAGGTCGGCTTGAGATTCAGATCGAACATCGCCTGCCACTCGGCCAGCGTGGTCTCGGCGACGGTCTTGAAACCCCAGAAGCCGCCGACCAGGTTGACCAGCGCGTCGACGCGCCCGAAGCGCTGCGTGGCCTCGCCGACGAACTTCGCGACCTCGGTCTCGTTGCCAAGATCAACTTTGCCCAGCATGATGTTCGCGTCGGGATAGCGGCCGCCCATCCGCTTGTGGAACAGCGGGATCTCGGCCTCGACGATCCAGGGCACGACCACCTTGGCGCCGTTGGCAAGAAAATGGTCGGCGACCGCGCGTCCCAGCGCGCCGGTTCCGCCGGTGATCATCGCGACTCGATCTTTCAGCAATTCCATGAAGCGCCCTCCCAGGCAATGATGCGTAATTGCGTTAAGCCCAAGTCCGCAGGTTAGGAGAGTTGGGCGGCGCGCGTCCAGTCCTTGGGCGTGCGCCGTCGAAATACCGGATCGTCGATAGAGGGTGTTGCTGTGGCCAAATTGGAGAAAGCTGAGTGGGTTGCCGGACAAATCGGGCGCGCCGGCGTGACGGTCATCGACCCGCGACGCCCGATGAAATATCTCGCGGGCCATCTGCCGGAGGCGATCAATCTGCCGGTGTACAAGGCCTTTGGGGCCGACGGCGGACTGCTCGCGCCCGAGGCGCTGACCGAGTTTATCGGCGGAGCCGGGCTCGGCGACGCGGCGACGCCGGTGCTTTACGACTCGCCCGAGGGGCAGAACGCCGCGATGCTCGCCTGGATCCTCGAGTATCTCGGACGCACCGATGTGCACATCATGGAAAATCTCTACGAGGGCTGGAAGGCGGCGGGCCGCGAGGTTCGCTATCGACCCGTGGTCGGTGCGCCGACGCGCTTCAGCGCTCGCTTGAATCCGGCGATTCGGGTCACGGCCGAGGAAGCGACCGCGGCGAGCGGGATGAAGTTCGTCGATTTTCGCAGCCGCGAGGAGTTTTCCGGCGTGCGCGTGATCGGCGAGGACACGCCGGGACATATTCCGGGGGCGGTCAACCTGATCTGGCGTGATCTGGCGAATCCGCCGGAGCTGATCCTTAAGCCGCGCGGTGAAATCGAGGAGCTGATCGCGCGCGCGGGCGTCATGAGCAGCGATCGTATCGTCGCTTATTGCAGATCCGGACCCCGTGCGGCGCTGGGTTATCTCGCCTTGCGCGCGGCGGGATACGACGTGCGGCTGTTCGACGGCTCATGGGCGAAATGGACCAGTATGGGTTTTTCAGTGGAGTGCTGACGCGCGCCGCCCGCTGTTTGACAAGCGCGGCGGCGGACCGGAGAATTGAGCGATCATGGCGCGAATCACTGTAGAAGACTGCCTCGAACGAATTCCCAACCGCTTCGAACTGGTGCTGGGCGCTGCCCGCCGAGCCAAACAATTGCTCAAGGGCGCGCGCCCGCTGGTTGAATCGGAAAACAAAGAAGTCGTGACGGCACTGCGCGAAATCGCCGCGGGCAAGGCCATCCTGGTCGAACCCGAAGCGAAGTGACGGCGCGGAAGAGCCGCGTAACGCCGCATTCACGCGGTTAAACAGTTCCCCGAGCCTCGAACGCAGCCTCAAGGATTTCACGATGGCGCGGAAAGCGGGCGGTAAACGAGGCGTCAGCCCTCCGATCGCGAAAAAGCCCCGGCGCCGCGCGCAGGCGGCGATCCGGAACGTGCGCGATGAAGTAATCGAGACTCTCGCCGTGCCGGTCGAAGTCGTCGAGGATGTCGCTAGCGGTAGCGCGCCCGCGATTCCTTTCGACCACGACACCGAGGAGGTGGCGGAGAGCGCCGTGGCGGAGAGCCGGTTGCCGGGCCTCGATGATGACGATACCGGCGTGGCCGGCGCTGACGAAGGCGCCGACGGCGCGCAAGAGGACCCCGACAGTGCGATCATCCCCTATGACCCCCTCGGCCGCTATCTGAGCGAGATCCGCCGCTTTCCGCTGCTCAGCCGCGAGGAAGAGGTTATCATCGGACAGCGCTACGCCGAGCATCACGACCCTGCCGACGCCTACCGGCTGGTGACCGCAAATCTACGCCTGGTAGTTAAAATCGCCAACGAGTTTTCGCGCGCCTCGCGCAATCTGCTCGATCTCATCCAGGAAGGCAATGTCGGGCTGATGGAGGCGGTCAAGAACTTCGACCCTTATCGCGGTATCCGTTTTCCGTCCTATGCGGTCTGGTGGGTACGCGCCTACATTTACCGCTATCTGATCAACAACTGGCGGCTGGTTAAAATCGGCACCACGCAGGCCCAGCGCAAGCTCTTCTTCAACCTGCGCAAGGAAACCGAGCGGCTCGAGACCGAGGGCTTTACCCCGCAGCCCAAACTGATCGCGCAGCGCATGGGGGTCAAGGAGAGCGAGGTGCGCGAGATGCAGGAGCGGATGGGGCAGAACGAGGTCTCGCTCGATCAGCCCGCCACCCCGGGCGACGAGACCAGCCTGATGGACCTGCTGCCGGCCGCCGAGCTCAATCCCGAGGAGCGCACGGCGCGCGCCGAGTGGCGCAAGTTCGCCCACGAGCAGGTCGAGGAGTTCGCCGCGACGCTCAGCGACAAGGAGCGCGAGATTTTCGCGGCGCGCCTGATGACCGAAGATCCGCCGACCCTGCAGGAGGTCGGCGCGCGCTTCGGCGTGAGCCGCGAGCGCGTGCGTCAGATCGAAGCGCGGCTGAAGGTGCGGCTGCGCGAGTTCATCCAGGAGCGCGCGGGCGATATCGATCACGCCGAATCCTGATGCACGCCGAATCCTGATGAAACTGCTTCATCTCACCGCCTTCAACCAGTGCGCGGCGGCGCTACAGTCGTTCGGCCAGTATCGCAATCCGCGCGACCATACCTCGACCGGCTATACGCATACGGAGCACTGGGTTGAACTGGCGCAGCGGCTCGAACGGGGCGGCTTCGACTCGATTTTCTTCGCCGACGTCCACGGCGCGTACGATGTCTATCGGGGCACTGCGGAGGCCGGGATTCGCCACGCCGTGCAGTTTCCCGGCAACGATCCGACCCTGTTGTTCCCGGCGATGGCGCAGGCGACGCGTCATCTGGGCTTCATCTCGACCTACAGCACCACCTACTATCCGCCGTTTCACACCGCCAAGCTCTTCTCGTCGCTCGATCATTTCACGGGCGGGCGAGTCGGCTGGAATGTCGTGACCTCGTATCTCAGCAGCGCGGCGCGTAATGGCCTCGGCCCGATGATCGCGCACGACGAGCGTTACGATCGCGCCGAAGAATACATGGAGGTGGTCTACAAGCTCTGGGAGGCGAGTTGGGAAGAAGACGCGGTAGTGCGCGACGGCGCACGCGACATGCATACGGACCCGGCCAAAGTCCATCCGATCAACCATCGCGGCGAGTACTACGAGGTCGCGGGGCCCCACATGTGTGAGCCCTCGCCGCAACGCACGCCGCTGATCCTGCAGGCCGGGCAATCGGGCCGCGGAATTCGCTTTGGCGCGCGCCACGCGGAGGTGATCTTCGTCACCTATCCGACATTCGAGGCGGCGCGTTCGCGCGTCGCGCGGATTCGCGAGGCCGCCGCGGCCGAAGGCCGCGACCCGCGCCACGTCAAGGTGATGGCCGGCGTCGCGGTGATCGTCGCCGAGAGCGCGGCAGAGGCGCGGCGCAAAGAAGATCGCCTGCGCAGCTACGCCAGTCCCGACGGCGGCTTCGCGCTGTTCGGCGGATGGACGGGGATCGACCTTGCGCAATATCGCGACGACGAGCTCCTCGAAGGGCTCGATTCCGAGGGCATCAAGGCTGCCGCGCGATGGTTTTCTGCGGATAAGCTCGGCCGCCGCGTCACTCTGGCCGACGCGCGGGAGAAGATGAAACTGGCGAGCCTCATCCGTCTGATCGTCGGCGATCCGAGCGCAGTCGCGGACGAACTCGAACAATGGGCCGACAACGCCGACGTTGACGGCATCAACCTCGTCCCGATCGAGCAGCCGGGCAGTTTCACCGATTTCGCCGATCTCGTGATACCCGAATTGCGCCGCCGCGGGCGTCTCCGCACCGGCATCAACGGTACGACCCTGCGCGAAAGCCTCTTCGGCGCCGGGCATCGACGGCTCTTGGCGGACCATCCGGCGTATCGAATCGCCGGAATCGCGCCGCGCGCATGATCGCTGTCGGCGGGGACGCGCGCGTCAGGGCATCAGGGATTTAAGGAACCTTCGAGCGAGCAGCGATAATGGAGCCAACGGCGGCGGTGATGCGGCAGCGGACGTGCGCGATAATTGTCGTGGGAAACGAGATCCTCTCCGGCAAGGTCCAGGACAGCAATTCCTACTTCGCCGCGCGGGAGCTGCGACGGATTGGCGTGACGCTTGATCGCATTGCGGTCGTCCCGGATGAGCTAAAAACGATTGCCGAAGAAATCGCACAGGCCGCGCGCACTCACAATTTCGTTATCTCTTCGGGCGGCGTCGGCCCGACCCACGACGACATCACGATGGAAGCGGTGGCGATCGCGTTTGGGCGCAAGCTCGTCATGCATCCTGAACTCGAGCGGCTGATTCGCGCGCATTTCACCGAGCGCCTCGCGACCGGGCTCAAGATGGCGGAAGTCCCCGAGGGCGCCGTTCTCAATGATACCGACGATCTGCGCTTCCCGACGGTACAGGTCGAAAACGTCTATATTCTGCCGGGGATTCCGCAGATTTTTCAGCGTAAGCTCACCGCGCTGCTCGATCGTTTCGCGACCGATCCCTATTTCCTTCGCGTCATCTATACCAGCGCCGGCGAGGGTGTTATCGCCGAGCATCTCAACGCCTGCATGCGGGCTTATCCCGAGCTGCTGCTTGGTTCCTACCCACGCCTCGGCGACCCCGAATATCGGGTGAAACTGACCCTTGAGTCCAAAGATCGCAATTATCTGGATAGTGCATTTAACCATCTGATGGGCTTGCTCCCGCGCGACGCGGTGGTGAAAATAGAGTAGCTCAAGCCAGGTGGCTTGAAGGGAGGGGCGGGGAAAGAGGAGGAAGATCATGCGGTTCAAATCCCAAGTTATTTCTGTGTTGGCGATCGCTCTGCTGGCCGGATCCGCTCCGGTGACAATGGCACAAAGTGCGGGCGCGCCCGCACCAAACACGCCTCAGGTCGCTCAGCCCGATCAGGGCGGAGTGAACTGGAAGGGCGTCGGCGTTGGCGCGGGCACGGTCGCCGGCAATGTCCTATACGTGCCGGCCAAGCTCGTCTACGGTATCCTCGGCGGAATCGCCGGCGGCGCGGGTTATGCGTTGACCGGCGGGAACCAGCAGGTCTCCGATACCATCTGGCGGAGTTCGCTGGGCGGTGACTACGTGCTGACGCCCGACATGGTTACCGGCAAAAAGCCAGTCCATTTCAGCGGGCCCACGCAGACGGCGCAATCGGATGCCTCAACGGGCGGCGATCCGAGCGGCAGCGGCCTCAGTTTCGCGCGCTCCGGATCGAGTGCGCCGTCGTCCCCGGCGATTGCTCCGGCGCAGGGCGCTTCGGGGCCGAGTCCAATCGATAGCGGCGCCGGTCCGGTTGGCCGCGCGCTGCCCGTTCAAAAGAGCGCACCAGCTCCCGACAGCGGGATCGAATAAAGCTGGAGCGGCGGAGCGGCAAATGAGTCCCGTCAGAAAGACCCGGTTCCTCTGGAAATCCACTTGAACAACTTGCCGCAACGCAAGAAGTTTCTTGCGCGATGAGATGAAGGTCGAGGCTGACGAGCGGGATTATGCCAAAATCCCGCTGAGCCGCGCCGAACTCGAAGAATTGTTTCGCGGACGCGACCCGCGCGACTTCATCAACCCGAAGAGTCCGGTCTTCAAAACCCTAGGCCTAAAAGGCAAGAGCCTCACGCCCGACGGGGCGATCGCGCTGATGGCCAAGGAACCGAACTTGCTCAAACGGCCGATTTTGGTCGCGGGCAAAGCAATCGTCGCGGGATTCGATCGCGACACCATGCGCGACGCGCTCCGATGATCTCACGCTGGAGTCGCCGCCTTCGGACGACCTGACGGCCATCCTCGCCGATCCGCGGGTCGCGATGCGAATCAGCGGCGCCGCCGCTCGACGCGACCGCGCCCGTCCGGCTATGAATCTACCTCATGGCAAACTCGCGCATCGAGCTACTCGTCATTGGGGTTATGCTGATTTTTCAGGCTACGCTAATGGCGGCGACGCTGACGCCAGAAGTCGCCACGCCGGGCGTTGGGATGCCGGTTTGCAACGGCAAATACCAAAAACCGTCCTAAACTTTCACCTGACGAACTGGCGGACATTTTAAAGAAGCGCGCCGAGTTGTTGAAAGGTGACAGCTTCCTAGATATTAAACTATTCACCGACCTTAGGAGAGCGAATCTTTGTGGCGCGGCGATGGATGGTGCCGTTCTGACGGGAGCGCACTTGGACGGTGCGAACTTGGAGGGTGCCTACCTAACCGGCGCGGTTCTAGCCGGCGCGCACATGGAAGGCGCGCTGCTGGTCGGCGCGCACCTGAACGATGCTTATTTGATCAATGCGTACTTGATCGGCGCGGAGCTGGGAAGCGCAGACCTGACCGGCGCACAGTTGTGGGCCGCGCACCTAAACGACGCAGACCTGCGTAACGCGGACCTGACTGGTGCGAATCTGGCATCTGCGCACCTGGAAGGCGCACATCTGAACAATGCACACCTGAACAACGCGGATCTGTCATTTGCGAATGTCGCCGATGCAGACTTCGACTTTGACGTAAATTCGCCGCCTAAGGCGGTTCCTGGCCTTTATACCGCCCGGAATCTGCAACTCGTCAAATTTACCGAACAACCGGCCGGGCTGGTTAAGCTGCGAGGCGAGTTCAAAGATCTGGGTTTGCGCACTCAAGAGAACCAGCTCACATACGCCATCAGACGCTCGGAATTAAGCCGAAGAGACCCACAACAACCAGGTGGACCCTACGTCCATAGCTGGTCCGAACGAACCTTCAATACCTTGTTTTTTGATTGGACTTGCCAGTACGGCATTTCGCCGGGACGTCCAATTTTGATAGTCGCCGCCTTGGCGATGATGCTGTCAATTGTTTATATATTTGCTCAAATCGATCCCGGACCGAACGCGGGCATCTGGGCAGTCTGGGACGAGCACAGCATCAAACTGGCTGAAGGGAGCAAAGAACCGAGCAACTGACCGACGGGTTTCCATCAGCTAGTTCAGACTTCAGCTTCCTGTTGCTGGCGTTCTATTTCAGCTTGCTCTCCGCGACGCGTATCGGCTGGCGCGAGTTTAACGTCGGCACCTGGATCCACGCGGATTCAGCGGCGCCAATATTCTCTGCAAGCTACCGGATGGGTTCGGGTGGTGTCGGGCGTACAGTCCCTGATCAGCGTTTACCTTGTCGCACTGGCAATCCTGACGTACTTCGGAACACCATTCGAATACTAACGGCATTGTTCCAGTGATCGTTCCGGTCACGCTTATCGGCCACTACGTGCGGCGCTTCGCGATCGCCTACCTCGAAGGCCAAGTCTATCTGGAGCCCCATCCCGCGGAGTGATTCTGCGCAATCGCATCTGACCCTCCTGCTTGCCGACGCGGCAAGGGTCGTAGTAAAGCTCGCATCAATCTCAAGGCGGGTTTCAATTGGAGCGCTAAAAATGAAGATCGGATTATTTGCGATAGGAACGGGAAAGATGGCGGGTGGCGGCCTGCTCAAGGAAGTTGCGGCGCACGCGGAAAAGGTTGGAATCGCGACGCTATGGGTTCCCGAACACGTCGTTTTGCTTGAGCAGTATGCCTCAAAATATCCCTACTCGCCCGACGGCGCGCTGCCCGCGCAGACCAACGCGCCGATCTTCGATCCCTTTATCTCGCTCGCGATGATGGCCGCGGCGACCTCGACGATTCGTCTCGCCACCGGCATCTGCCTGGTGCCGGAGCATAATCCGCTGGTGCTGGGAAAAGTCGTTGCGACGCTCGATTTCCTTAGCGGTGGACGGGTGGTGCTGGGCGTCGGGATCGGCTGGCTCGAAGAGGAATTTCAGGCAATCGGAATTCCGTGGGAGCGGCGCGCCGATCGCACGCGCGAGTGTATCGCGGCGATGCGCAAATTGTGGGGCGAGCAAATCAGCGAATATCGCGGCGATTTCGTCAACTTCAGCAACGTCCGCAGTTACCCCAAGCCGGCAAGCGGCGCCAACGTCCCGATTTTCTTCGGCGGAGAGAGCGGTCCGGCGCTGCGCCGCGTCGCCGAATACGGCACCGGCTGGGTGGGCTTCAATCTCACGCCGGACGAGGCCGCGGCAAAAATCCGGCGCATCGAGGAGCTGCTCAAGGCCAACGGACGCAAGCGCTCCGACGTCGAGTTGGCAGTTTCGCCCTACACCAAGAAGATCACCGCCGATGATCTCAAGCGCTATCGCGACGCGGGCGTCGATGAAGTAGTGCTGGTGAATTTGCGGCCGCCGCGCGCCGCCGAGGAAAGCAAAAAAGATCTCGATCAGATCGCGCGCGACTGGGTTGAGCCCGCCGCGCGGCTTTAGTGGGCGCATAGCTTTCAGCGGCTGACGCCAGTACGACACCGACCAGGACAATTTCTGAGGAGCATTGACGATGGACATTGGCTATTTCGCACTGGGGATCGGACCGCTGACCACGCCTGAATGGATCAGGCCGGTCGCGATGGCCGCCGAGCGGCTCGGCTATTCGAGTATCTGGGCGCCCGAGCACGTCGTGCTGATCGATAAGTTCAGCTCGAAGTACCCCTACTCGGCCGGCGAGTTTCCGATGCCGACCGATGTGCCGTTCGCCGACCCGTTTACCACGCTGGCCTTTGCCGCGGCCTGCACCAGCCGGATCAAGATCGCCACCGGCATCTGCCTGGTACCCGAGCATAATCCGCTGATTCTCGCGAAGACCGCGGCCACGCTCGACCAGTTGAGTGGCGGCCGCTTTATTCTCGGCACTGGCATCGGCTGGCTGGCGGAGGAATTTCAGGCGCTGGGACTGTCGTTCGAGCGGCGCGCACAGCGGACCCGCGAATATATCGACGTGATGCGCAAGCTGTGGAGCGAGCCCAAAAGCACGCATCGCGGTGAGTTCGTCAGCTTCCCGGAAGTGCGCAGCTTTCCGAAGCCGCACAACGGCCGCAGTATTCCGGTCTGGTTCGGCGGGGAGAGCGGTCCGGCGCTGCGCCGCGTCGGCGAATACGGCGACGGCTGGATCGGCTTTCGCCTGATGCCGGACGAAGCCGCGGTGAAAATCCGCCAGATTGAGGAGCTTCTCAAGGCTGGCGGTCGCAAGCGCTCCGACGTCTATCTCTCGGTCTCGCCCTACAACAAGCCGGTGACCACCGACGACATGAAGCGCTACCGCGACGCGGGCGCTGACGAAGTGGTGCACGTGGTCTTCGATATTCCGCCCACCGTCGCGGAATTGACGAAACGCCTCGAACGCATGGCCAAGGAGTTCGTCGAGCCGTCGATGAAACTGTAGGAACGGAGCTGTAGGAATCAGAAGAAAACCAGCGCGCGCACCTCGATACTTTCGCGCGGTGGCGGTGGCGGCTGAGTTAGTGGTAGATCGATGGCGGTATGCGCGGTAAAGCGCGCGCGGCCGTCTCTGATTGAATCGAAGCACTTGAGCAGGATCGCTTCGTCGGGTTGCATCTCGGGGAAGTAGAACCATCGATGGGCCGGGCGGAATTTGAACAGATAGACTTCGTGCTTGACGCCCTCTGACGTCGGCACGAGATCCTGCGGCGCGAGGGTCTGCGCATCGCAGACTGCGAGCGGCGTATCCCGCACCGGACCGCGGAGCGGCCGCCAGACATTGACCACCGCGAAGCGGCGCTTGAGCAGGCCATCAACTTTGTCGGGCAGGTACAGGCGAACGCGCTCCGGCGCCGACTTTTCGGTGTAGTCATCATGGACGACGCGCACCGGTTCGCGCGCGGCCTGACCGCTCGCCGCCGCAGGCTCGGCGCGGCGCACGTCGTGTTCGAAGGCGCAGGCCATCGCGGCCCCCATAACCTCTCGGAGCAATTGCTCGACCCCGGGGTAGTAGACTGCGCGAACCTCGTCAGGATCGTAGAAGTTGCGGACGGCGGTCGCGCGGTGCTCCAACACGAAGCCTTCGCGATCGAGCGCCAACTGCGCGACGGCGCGGGCGTCGTAGATCGGCAAAGTCCGGCGACAGAACCCGCCATCATTGCCGGCGTAATTTAACACCGCCTCGAACAGATTAGATTTGACCGCCACGGTTAATTTATCGGAACCTAGCTTGCCCGTGCGCTTGTGAGCTACGGCTTTGGCTACGCGGGCGTGAAGGTTCGCGTCAGGACATTGCGCTGGACTTTGCCGGTCGCGGTCTTGGGCAACTCGGCGACGATGTGGAGCACCTTCGGGACTTTGAAATCGGCGAGGCTTTCGCGGCAAAACGCCTGAAGGTCTTTTGCTGTCGCCGATCCTTTCAACACGATCGCGGCGCTCACCTCCTCACCGTACTTTTCGTCGGGGACGCCAAAGCTCGCGGCCTCGGCGACGGCCGGATGCGCGAGCAGGACCGCGTCGATTTCCGCTGGCGAGACCTTCTCGCCGCCGCGATTTATCAACTCTTTAATCCGGCCAACCAGGCTGACGTAGCCCTCCGCGTCGAGCTTTCCGCGATCACCGGTGCGCAGCCAGCCGTTGACGAAAGCCGCGGCATTCGCGGCCGGATTGCGGTCGTAACCGCCCATCACATTGGCACCTTTGATTGCGACCTCGCCTTCGCGCTCCGGCGGCAGGGGCAGGCCGCCGTCGTCGAGGATCGCGACTTCCACGCGCCCGCCGAGACCCACGCTGCCGGCCTTGTGCGGCGCCGGCGGGAGTGGATTGGTCGCAATCTGATGAGCCGCCTCGGTCATGCCATAGGCTTCGAGCACCGGGGCCTGGAAGCGATCCTCCATCTGCGCGAGCATGGCAGGCGCCAGCGCGGCCGAGCATGATCGGATGAAGCGGAACCCACTGTTGGACGGTGCATCGGAGTCAGCGCGGAGCAGCAGCGTGCGATGAATCGTCGGCACGGCGGAGTACCAGGTCGCGCCCGTAGATCGTGCTAGCGGCCAGAATGCGTTGGCGCTGAAACGCCTCGGCGCAACCACGGTTCCACCCGAGTACAAGGTCGAGAGGGCGGCGCCGATCAGGCCATGGACGTGGAACAGCGGCATCACGAGCAGGGTGCGATCGTCGGCCGTCAGCCGGTAACCGCCTGCGATATTCTCGATCGAGGCCATCAGATTGGCATGGGTCAGCGGCACGCCTTTGGGCTTGCTGGTGGTGCCGCTGGTGTGGAGAAAGAGCGCGACATCGTCGGGATTTGGGTCAGAGCCCGAGAGCTTGCGCGTCGCTGCACCGCGCGAGCGGACCGCAAGCTGCACTTGCCCGCTCGAATCGACGGAAAGCGGCCAGGCCGGAAGGTTGAGCCGCGCGGCCGTCTCGAGCGATGCGCGGTCATCCGTCATCGCGATCACCGCGCGAATTCCGGCATCTTCCCACAGCGTCGCCAACTCGGCGGCTTGCGCCCCGTTGTACGGGGCCGCGGTCAGACGCGCGCGAAGGACTGCGAGGAAAACGACGATGAATTCGGGGCCGTTGGGCAGAACAATTGCGGCCCGCGCGCCCGGCTCGAGTCCGCTCGCCGCGAGCGCCTCAGCCAATCTGTCGATTTGCCGGCTAAGCTGGCGGTAAGTCAGAGATCGATCGGGCTCGACCCCAATTAACGCGACGCGCGCGGGATCGGCCGTCGCAAGCAAATCGTTCATGGTCTTCATTTCCCGCTCATCTGCGATCGATAAAGACGCGCTCCTTCCCGATCCACATCGCGGAGTTCCGAAAATCGATAAAATTAGTCTCGTCCGCGACTGCAATCTCCATGGCGCGTTTCGCCTCTGCGGAAGCCGCGAGCGTCGCCAGATCGGCGCGATCAAACCACGCCTCGGCGTGGCCGTCGTAGGGCGCGACGCGAGTTCCGCGGCTGACCCGTAGTTGCTGTTCGAGATCATCTTCGCAGCGATGGACTTGCAGATAGCGCCGCATGCGCATGGCGGACGCCACGCCGCGGATAATCGGCCCGTGATTGGTCCGCCAGTAGAGCTGCGCCTGCGCCAAGCTCTGATTGGATGGATGGCGCAGACAAAAAAACAGCTTCACCAGCGGACTATGCTCGCGCGCGACCAAATCTTCCGGCGTCGGATTGACCTGCGGATATTCGTACGCCAGCCACATCGGCGAATTCGCAAGGTCGATAAAGCGCTTTTCGTCTTCGAGCAATTCCGAGGCCGCGGCCTTACCCGCAGCATTGCCGAAGCTCCCCGCCAGAGCCTCGCGAGTGGTCCACCAAAGCTCGGCGACGCCATCGTACGGCGGTTCCATGCCGCCGCGCGCTGCGGCCAGCGCGTCGTTTACAGGATCATCGAGCGTGTGGAGCTGGACATAGCGCAGGATGTTCAGCGTGACCGAGTGGCGGGCGACCAGCGGACCATGAGTCTCGCGCCAGTAATTCTGGAACTCCGCGCGCGACATACGAGACTGTCGTCTAAGAACAAAAGTCAAACGAATCATGATTACCTCGGCTCCTCTCTTAGTACGAGGCGCTGTGCAGGACGCCCTCGCCTTCCAGTTTCGCGATCTGCGCCTCGCCGTAGCCCAGATAGGTCGATAGCACGCGGCGATTGTGCTCGCCCAGAAAGGGCGCCTCGAGCGCGAGACTCTCGGGAAAGCCCGAGAAGCGCAGAGGGAAGCCCGGCACCTGAAAATCCCCGATGATCCGATCATGCACCGTGCGCACGGTGCCGCGCTCGCGCAGATGCGGATGCTGCATCGCCTCCTCGACCGTTAGCACAGGAGCATGGGCGATATGCGCTTTGCGCAGGAGTGCGACGGCGGCGTCGACGCCCGCCAGCGTCATCAGCCAGTTTTGAATCGCGCCGTTGACGACGTCGCGATTGGCCACGCGCGTACTGTTTTCGAGGCACCGCACATCCTTGATCAGTTCCGGCCGGCCCATCAGCTCGCAGAGACTCGCCCAGTGATTGTTCTGGAAGGCGAAGATCCAGATCGAGCCGGTTTTGGTCTTGAAGATGCCGGCTGGCGACAGCGTACTGATTTGCGCACCCATTCGGGTTACCCGCATCGCGCCGTGGCTGGCGCTGACCAACTGCACCGCCATGTCGTGATAGTGGAAGTAGGAATCGAGCAGTGAAATGTCGAGATGCTGGCCCTGGCCGGTGCGCTCACGATGCAACAATGCGGTCGCCACGGCGGCATAGGCGTGCACCCCGGTCGAGACGTCGCCAATCGCCAGCGCCGCGGGATAATAGTCGCCGTCGGCCTCGCCGCTGAGCGAGGTCACCCCGGCGTAAGATTGGCCGATAAAATCGTAGCCGGGTTCGGGCGCGAGCGGTCCACTTTGGCCAAAGGTTGAGACCGAGCACATGATGATGCGCGGGTTGAGCTCGCGCACCGTGGCGTAGTCGAAACCCATGCGTCCGATTACACCCGGTGCGTAGTTCTGCACCAGCACGTCAACCTTAGGTACCAGCTCGCGCACGATCGCGCGTCCGGCTGGACTCTTGATATCAAGACAGAGGCTGAGCTTGCCGCGGTTCTGCTGGACGAAATAGGCGCTGCGCAGGTCCTTGACGTAGGGGAAGTTGCGGCACAGGTCGCCACCCGGCGCGAGTTCGATTTTGACGATCTCGGCGCCCATCTCGGCCATCAATTTGGTCACCGTCGGCCCAGCAACGAACTGCGTGAAGTCGAGGACTTTGAAGCCTTCGAGCATATGTTTGGGAGCGCTCATCGCGATCGCAACACCTCCTGTCCAGTCCCGCGTCGCGGGATGGTCGTCAGCGGTCGAATCAGCGAGACGTTAGCTCAGGTTGCGCGCCGACTGCAAAGCAGCGCGCTGCTGTCCGACACGACTCGCTGCATCGCGATTTTTCGGCTAGGCGTAAGGAGGCATCTCAACTAGATCAACTGACGGGGGGCTTCATCATTGAAAACGATCATCTGTACAATCGGCGCCGCGCTGTTACTGGCTCTGACGATCCTGAGCGGTTATCAACCGGCGCGCGCCGGCCAGGCCGTGGTTGGTCGCAAACATATGCCGATCGACGTCGCTCGCGATTTCAACGGCGACGCGCTGCGTACGATCGATAATCAGATGCAGAGCAACAACTGGTCGGGCTATGCGCTGCCGAAATTCGAGACCAAGGTGCACTACACGGCGGCGCAATCGACCTGGGTGGTTCCGGGGGCGATTTCTCAGGGGATTGATAGCTTTTCATCGAACTGGGTCGGGATCGGCGGTTACTGCAAAAGCGCGAAATGCCGGCACGCCGACGCCAAGCTGATTCAGCTCGGCACCGAGTCAGACTCGTTCGCCGGCGGCGGCAGCCAATATTATGCGTGGTACGAGATGCTGCCGGCTTTTTCGATCGTCATCAGCACGCTGCCGGTGAATCCCGGCGATGTCATGACTGCCTCGCTGAATTGCGCCGGTAAGTGCAAGGGCAAGCAATCGTGGACGCTCGCGATGACCGACGAAACCACCGGTGGCAGTTGGAGCCAGACCTTCACGTACAAGGCCTCGAAACTCTCCGCGGAATGGATCGAAGAGGCGCCGACGGGATTCAGCGGGATCCTGCCGCTGGCGGACTTCGGCACGGCGATTTTCAGCTTCTCGACTGCCAATAGCGCCACCGCCAATCTCGCCACCGGCGACAGCGTCGTCATGTTCAATCCCAGCGGGCAGAACTCGAATGTATCCGTTCCTAATTCGACCTTGGACGGCTTCAGCGCCTGTTGGGGATTCGGCAATACGCTGACGCCTTGTTCTCCGACGAGCTGAAAGCTCGCCCCTGAGCCGCTCGTAATCCGCAGCGCGCAGCGATTGAGAAAGGCGCTGCGATCGGCGACAATCCTCCTGCTCTTGCACATCTGACGGAGCCGGAGGGCTGGACGATGTTCGCCAGGAATCTGTGGTACTGCGCCGGATGGGATTACGAGCTGAGCCAGGGTCGCGACGCCCTCCTCGCGCGCCGCCTCGCCAATGAACCGATTGTGCTCTATCGCAAACCCGCCGGCGGCATCGTCGCTATGGAAGATCGCTGCCCGCATCGGCAGGCCGCATTGCATCTCGGACGCAAGGAAGGCGACGCGCTCCGCTGTCTCTATCACGGTATGAAATTTGGCCCCGACGGCATGTGCGTCGAGATTCCCGGCCAGCGCGCGATTCCCGCCCGCGCCCGCGTGCGCACCTTACCCGTGGTCGAGAAAGACAACTGGATTTGGGTCTGGATGGGCGATCCCGCGCGCGCCGATCCCAACCTGATCTGTTTCGCAGTCGGCCCCAGCGATCCGAACTGGAATATCAAAACCGGAAAACTTACGGTGAAGGCCAATCATCGGCTAGAAATCGCCAATCTGATGGATCTCAGCCACGCCAACTGGATCCACAGCAAAACCCTTGGCGGCACTCGCGCCTGGGTCGATGTAAAACCGACGCGCACGCCGACGCCACTCGGCGTCAACAGCGAGGCCTGGTTCTATAGTGTGCCGGCGCCGTCCTTTGCCCAGCATCTCTTTCCGCCCGACGCGCTGTTCGATTGGCACGTCGATGTGCAGATGACCTTGCCCTGCAACTTCGTGATTCATTTCAAGGTCTTCACGCCCGGCACCGCGACGTCCGGCCCGTCCAACGGCCAGATGCTCCTCGACAGCTATTCGTCGCAGGCGGTTACGCCCGTCGATGAGGATACCTGTGAGTACTACTTCAGCTGGGGTGCGAGCAAAGCGACCGACGCGCCCGGGATGAGCGACATGCTCTTCGAGACCGTGGACGCAGCGTTTCAAGAGGACGCTATCGTGCTCGAAGCGCAGCATCGGAACTTGAAGGAGCGGCCCGACGGCAATCTAGTGAATATCGTGCACGACGCCGGTCCCGAGATGCTGCTGCGATTGCTCGACAAGCGTATCGAAGAAGAAGCCACGGAAGCCCGGCAGGCCGCCTCGACGCGACCGAGCCGGCTCGCCTCAGCGGTGAGTTAAAGTCACCTCAACTCGACAGGCTCAAACCTCGAGACCGCATCAATCATGCAAAAAGAGCCCTTTACGATCGCAGTGCCCGACGACGTCCTGACTGACCTGCGCGAGCGTCTGGCGCGGACCCGCTGGCCGATCGATTACAACAACGAGAACTGGGCTTACGGCACCAATCGCGCGTATCTGAAAGAACTCGTCGACTACTGGCTCGATCGCTACGACTGGCGCAAGCATGAGCGCGAGATCAATTCCTTCGCCAACTACAAGACGACTATCGCTGGCGTCCCGATCCATTTCATCCACGAGCCCGGCAAAGGGCCGAAGCCGATCCCGCTGATTCTCTCGCACGGATGGCCGTGGACCTTCTGGGATCTGCATAAGGTGATTCGGCCGCTATGCGATCCGGCCACTTTTGGCGGCGATCCCGCAGACGCCTTCGACGTCGTCGTGCCTTCCCTGCCGGGCTTCTGCTTCTCGACCCCGCTGACCAAGCCCGGCATCAACTGGTGGCGCACCGCGGACCTCTGGGTCACTTTGATGCGCGAAGTTTTGGGCTATCAGAAGTTCGCGGCCGAGGGCGGTGATTGGGGCGCACTGCTGACCGAGCAGCTCGGGCACAAATATCCGCAGCATCTGATCGGGATCTATCTGAGCCTCGCGATTCCGATGGATTTCTTTACCGGTGGCGGTCTGCGTGAAAGCGACTACGGTCCAGACGATCAGGCCGCGCTGGCGCGGACACGGCAAGCCGAACCGACGATCGTAAGCCATGTCGCGGTCCAGACCCGAGATCCGCAGACCCTGGCCTATGGGATGCACGATTCGCCGGTGGCGTTGTGCGCCTGGCTCATCGAACGGCGGCGCAACTGGAGCGATTGCGGCGGCAACGTCGAGCGGCGCTACAGCAAAGATGAGCTGCTCACGCATGTGATGCTCTACTGGGTGACCGAGTGTTTCGTCACCTCGGTGCGTTATTACTACGAGGCGCGCAACGATCCATGGAAACCGGCGCATGCACGCACCCCGGTGGTGGAAGCGCCGACGGCGATCGGAGTCTTCCCACGCGAATTGCTGATCCCGCCGCGCAGTTGGGCGGAACGCTACTACAATCTCAAGCGCTGGACGCCGATGACCGCAGGCGGGCACTTCGCGCCGAGCGAGGAGCCTGAACAACTGGTGCAGGACATCCGCGCCTTCTACCGCACGCTCCGCTAGAACGACGATGCCGTCGTTGCGCGCCGGCATTGGTCGGATTCTTAGGCCCGAATTCCCGATCGAGGTTGCTTGATGAAAATTCTCTTCGACAAACGCGGGCCGCTCGCCTACGTCACGATCAATCGGCCGGAACGGCTGAACGCCTGCGACCACGAGTCTTACGCGCGGCTCGCCGAAGTCTGGACGGAATTTCAGGAGGACGCCGCGCTCCGCGTCGCCATCCTGACCGGCGCGGGTGAGCGCGCCTTCTGCGCTGGCAGCGACATCAAAAGCAACTACGTCGAGCGACCGGGCGAGGAGCCGCACAATCTGCTGTTCCCGGTGATGCTGGCGCTCGACAAGCCGGTCATCGCCGCGATCAATGGCCACGCCAACGGCGGCGGCCTCGAGCAGGCGCTGGCCTGCGATATCCGCGTCGCCGCAGAGCACGCGCAGTTCGGACTGGGTGAGGTGCGCCTCGGATGGCTGCCCGGGGGCGGCGGCACGCAGCGGCTGCCGCGGCTGATCCCACTCGGCCGTGCACTCGAGATGCTCTACACGGGCAATCGGATCGACGCGCCGGAGGCGCTGCGCCTCGGTTTGGTCGATCACGTCGTGCCGATGAACCAGCTAATCGGCAAGTGCGAAGCGATCGCGGGCGAAATCTGCAAGAGCGCACCGCTCGCCGTGCGGCGGATCAAACGAGTCGCTCTCGACGGCCTCGATCAACCTCTCGCCGACGGCTTGGCCCTCGAGCGCGAACATTATGAGTGGCTGCAAACCACCGCCGACGCGCGCGAAGGCGCCCTCGCCTTCGCCGAGAAGCGTCAACCCAATTGGCAGAATAAGTAGAGTCTGAAAAAAGTTGGTCGACAGGGCCGATGCGGTTAGCCATCACTTCGCGATGACCATCCGCACGAACTACTGCAAAGTCTCGTCGAAGAGCTCCCGCATCGCTGCCCACGAGCGTTGATCAGCGTCGCGGTTATAGGCGAGCGCGGGGACGTGGTATTGGTCCGCGCCCGGATTTGTGAAGCTGTGTTTCGCGCCGCTATAGATGTCAATTTCCCAGTTCGCACCCGCGGTTCGCATCTCCTGCTCAAAAGCCTCGAGCTGTGCGGGCGGCACGTAAGGATCATCGGCGCCGGCGCAGAGCAGAATCCGCGCCCGGATTGCGCCCGGTTGCGCAACCGCCCCGGTCCCCGGGTGACCATGGAAACTGACGACGCTTTGGAGATCGGCGCCGCTGCGGGCGAGCTCAAGTACGGTCGTGCCGCCGAAGCAGTAGCCGATCGCCGCAGTTTTAGCGGAATCGACGCGCGGATCGCGTTTTAGTTCGTCGAGCGCGGCATTGATCCGCCGGCGCAGTTCGGCGCGATCACCGGTCTCGAGTGCGGTGGCCCACGCCCCCGCCTGCTTGGGGTCCGTCGTGACTTTCCCGTCGCCGTACATGTCCACCGCCAGGGCGACGTAGCCGAGCTGCGCCAGCATCTTCGCGCGGCTTTTGGCGTAGTCGTTCAGGCCCCAGAATTCCGGCACCACCAGGACGCCGGGACGGCGGCTCTTCAAGCTGTCGTCATAAACCAGGAAACTGTGCGAGACGATTTGGCCGGCGTTGAGAGTGATCGTCTTCGACACAATCTTGCCGCGCGCCGGAGCTGCAATCGACCACACGGCAAGCAAGGCCACTATCGTGACTGTCGCCCTGGCTGCAAGATTTTTCATGCCTTTCGCTCCTCTCAATAAGTCAGAGGCTACTCTATCGGCGCAGGATTCTTAGAAGCGACTCGCGCGCGCATGGCCGCCAGCTTTCGACAATAGACACAATTGGGCTAAGCTCGGGAAAATTTCAAAGCGGGCAAGACCAAAGGGTAAGAACAAAGGAGAAGACCAGAATGAAAATCGGCTTTTTTTGCGTCGGGATCGCGAACTTCGCGCAGCCCGAGATTCTCGCCGCCACCGCGATCCATGCAGAACGCCTCAACTTCGCGACCCTCTGGGCGCCTGAGCATCTGCTGTTCGTCGAAGGCCAGGCCTCGCACTATCCCTACGCGCGCGGCGAGAGTCTGCCGGTGCCGACCACGATCCCGCTGCTCAATCCGTTTCTGGCCTTGACCTATGCCGCCGCCCGCACGTCGAGGATTCGGCTCGCCACCGGCATCTGCCTCGTCCCCGAGTACAACCCGCTGCTGCTCGCCAAAATCTGCGCGTCGCTGGATTATCTGAGCCGCGGACGCTTCGCCCTGGGAATCGGTATCGGCTGGCTGCGCGAGGAGTTCGTCGCCCTCGGCATCCCGTGGGAGAAGCGTGCTAAGCGCACACGCGAATACGTCGAAGCGATGCGCGGGCTGTGGGGCGAGCAGAATGATTACGCGGGCGAGTTCGTCAATTTCAAGGGCGCGCTCAGCTATCCGAAGCCGATCAGCGGCGCCGCGCTGCCGATTCTAGTCGGCGGTCAAAGCGAGGCCGCGCTGAAGCGCGCCGCGGTTTATGGCGACGGCTGGTGCGGATTCAATTTGACTCCCGCCGAGACCGCCGAGGCGATCGCGAAGATCCGCCGCATGCGGGTCGAGCATGGCCGCGCGGCCACGCCCTTCGAGTTCCTGGTTACGCCCACTAACTCGAACACGCCCGATGACCTCAAGCGCTACCGTGACGCCGGCGTGGACGAGCTCTACCTGACGCCGGCGTTCCAGCAGGCGCCGGCCAATGAAGCCGAGGTCGTCAAGCTGCTCGAAGGGCTGAGCCGCACTTGGGTCGAGCCCGCGGCAAAAGTTTGAACGTGGCGGCGCGGTTGACAGGCTGTCTAGCGGACGCTTAGCTGGGACAGTTTTTTCGCGCACCGGTGAACCGATGAACAAGTATGGTGATGTGAGCGTCGAGATCGGCAACGACTATGTAGCGACCGTCGAGATTCATCGGCCGCCGCACAACTTTTTCGACGACGCCTTGATCCGCAACATCGCGGACGCCTTCGAGGCCCTCGATCAGGACGCCGGCTGCCGCGGCATCCTGCTCGCCGCCGAAGGCAAGTCGTTTTGCGCCGGCGCGAACTTTCAGAGCCGTCCGGAGAACAACCCGCTCAATCAGAGCCAGACGCCAAAGGGCAGCAACCCGCTTTATCTCGAAGCGGTGCGGCTCTTTCGCTGCAAGAAGCCGGTGGTCGCGGCGATTCAGGGACCAGCGATCGGCGGCGGCCTCGGGCTCTCTCTGGTCGCGGATTTTCGCGTCGCCGCGCCCGAGGCGCGCTTTGCCGCGAATTTCGTCAAAATCGGCATCCATCCGGGTTTTGGCCTGACCTACACCCTGCCGCGGCTTATCGGGATGCAACGGGCGTCGCTGCTCTTCTTGTCCGGGCGCCGGATCGACGGCGAAACGGCAGTGGCGTGGGGACTCGCCGATCAGCTTTCACCGCTCGATCGACTCCGCGCCAACGCCCACGCGCTGGCGGCGGAGATCGCCGAGAGCGCTCCCCTCGCGATTATCTCGACCCGCGCGACCCTGCGCGACAAGCTCGCCGATACCGTCGAGGCGCAGACGCGTCACGAACTCCACGAGCAGACCTGGCTGATGAAAACCGACGATCATAAGGAAGGGGTAAAAGCCGTCGCTGAGCGTCGGCCAGGCCGCTTCACTGGCAAGTGAACCGGAGGCGGCGGCTTACTTCTTGAGAAGAGCCAAACTGACGGACCCGCCTGCTTCATTCTTCACCGAAGAAACGTCTTCGGACCGCGTCATCAATCGGCAGCTCAGGCCCGCTGAACAGATGGTCGGGAACGCGCGTCGGGTCTTCCATGATCCGCGGTAGCGCCTTGGCGCGCCGCGCATCAGCCAGTTCGCCCCGATCATAAAAGAGTGTGGTGAGCCAGTCCTCCGACGTATGGACTGAATGATAGTAGCGGTCATGCTCGCGGGCGTAAGCGTGACCCGCGCGATCCCAGTCGCTGTCCGCCAACAGCGCATCGCGAAGTACGCGGACGTCGCGAAGTGTGAGCGACAGTCCTTGTCCCCACGAGGGATCGCTGCATGCAGCCGCGTCTCCGATCAGTGTGACCCCCGCAGCATAGGGATGATCGATCCAGCTATCCGCTCCGCTGAAGCTGGCGAGCGGCCCGACCGCGTCGGCGCCGGTGAAAAAATTCGGTGGCACACCACACTGGATGCATCCCTCGACGAAGCGCGGCAACGAATCCCTACCATGGAGCCGCAGATCGGCATGGGTGCGATGAGCGACATAGGCGCGGAAGCGACCGTCGCTCTGTGGCGCGACAAACGATCCCTGGCCAATCATTGGATTGACCATAAAGTAGGCGGCATCGCTGCGGTAACCCTCTCCGCCCTCTAACAGTACACCGGCAATCGTAAGCCGGTCGGGATCGCGCCGCTCGGCGAATTTGCCCCATTTGCGCACGTTCGATGAGCGCCCATCAGCGCCGACGACGAGCCGCGCGGCGACGGTCTCGGTCGCTCCGCCGGAATCGAACGCAACTGCCGCGGGTGCGCCCGGCGTGACGAATTTCACATTCACACCGCGGCGGATGTGCGCACCGGATTGGGCTGCGTCCGCGATCAGCGCCTCCTGCATCGTTGGATGGTGAAAGGTGAGCGACGGCAGGCCCTGAGGCGTGGATGACACAAGGTCGCGATCTGGTCCGAGCCCGATCACCCAGCGTGCCTGATTTACATTCGCCTTCTGGAGAGTCGCATCGAGGCCAAGCCGCCGCGCTTCCGCGACGCCCCAGGGAGCAACATTCTCGCCGCGAACGCGATCACGGAACTGCGTCTCACGTTCGAGGACCAGTACCTGCGCACCCTGGTCGGCCATCGCCCTTGCTAATGCCGAGCCGGCGAGTCCGCCGCCGATAGTTACGATGTCGTAGGTAGCTGCACGCATTGGTCTCTCTCCCAGGATTCGAGAAATCCGACTGGAAGTTTCAGGTAGCACGATTCTCCTCAGAGCGCTATATTCGTTATTCACCTCTTACGGCGACGTAAGCTGGCGGACATGAGGCGGCCGCGGCCCCGACGAATCCTGCTGCACGGCCGCTCGTGCGATCCAGACGAGCAGAATCAGCGATGGAATCGTCACCACGGTCGAGAGCAGGAAGAAGCGCACCCAGCCAAGCTCGTCGGCCAGCATCCCGCCCGACGACGCCACCAGCGTTCGTCCAACCACGGCCAGCGAGGAGAGCAGGGCATACTGCGTCGCGGTGAAGGCAGGCGAGCAGAGCCCGGAGAGATAAGCCACGAGGGCGACCGCGGCCATCGCGCTGGTGATGTTCTCTATCGCGACGCACAGCGCCAGATAGTCGAGCCGATGGCCCTCCAGCGCCTGCACCACATAGAAGAGGTTGCCGGCCGATTGCAACAAGCCGCAGATCAACAGCCCGCGCATCAGGCCGAGTCGCGCGCAGACGACACCGCCCGCGAACAAGCCGACGATCGTCGCCGCAAAGCCGACCAGCTTCGAGACCGCGGCGATTTCGGCCAACGAAAAGCCCATCGCGATATAGAGCGGCGTCGCCATCACGCCGGCCAGCGCCTCACCCAGCTTGAAGACGATCACGAACAGCAGGATCGCGACCCAGCGCGGCCGCTGCATGAAATCCGCAAATGGCGCGACGACCGCACTCGCCAGCCATTCCTGCACGGCACTCAGACCGCCGGCGCTCTCCTGACTCAACGCTATGACCGGTGCGGGCGGTTCGGGACCAAACAGAAAGACGCACAGCCCGACGGTAAGAAACCCCGCCATGGTCGCATAGGCCGCAAACCACCCCGCGCGATCCGCGATCAGCAGCGCCCCGGCGCCCGAGACCAGCATCGCGATCCGATAGCCCGCCTGAATCATCCCGGCGCCGGGACCCTGCTCTTCGGCAGTCAAAATCTCGACGCGCCAGGCATCAATCACGACGTCCTGACTCGCCGACAGGAACGCCACCGTCACCGCCAGGATTGCCATCGTGGCGAGGTCCCGGTGCGGATCCGTTCGTCCGAGCGCGAGCACGGCGGCGATGAGGGCGAGCTGGATCGTGACGCCCCAGCCACGCCGGCGGCCGAGGGGAAGCGGGGGCGGCAGGCGATCGAGCAGCGGCGACCAGGCGAATTTGAAAGCGTAGGGCGTGCCGACCAGCGCGAAGGCGCCGATCACGCTGCGGCTCACACCGACCGTCGCCAGCCAGGCCGACAGCGTCGAGAAGGTCAGCAGCAGGGGCAGTCCACTGGCAAAGCCGAGCGGCAGGATGAGCAGGACCCGCGGTTTTCCATATGGCGCCAGCCATCGCCGCCAGCTATTCATCGCGACAGGGTTGCGCAGGCACGGCACCTCGCCTCATGAATAAGCTCGCGCCGCGCGCGTCATCTATACGAAGTCGCACTTGAGCAGGCTTTTTCCTTCGCAAGGTTATCGGGCTATCATCCGCGTCAGGCCACATACGTTGCATAGCCGAGCATAAGTTGATGCCCGAGGTTAATCTGTTGAGATCGAGCCGTCTCCGGTGGGTACTCACGATCATGCTTGCCGGATCATCGCTGATGTCCGCCCGTCTGTTCGCCGCGGCGGCGCCGAACATCGCCTCTGAACCATACTTTCTGGTCGCCACGCCTGATCTCCCAGATCCGATCTTTCAGCAGTCCGTGATCCTCGTATTGCCCTCGGAGTCGCCGCTGGTGGCAGGCTTCATCATCAATAAGCCGACGCGAGTGACCGTCGGCGAGGTCTTCCGCGAAGTCGACGGCCTCAAGCATCCGGACGATAAGGCCTACTTCGGCGGACCGGTGGATTATACCGAGCCGATCCTGCTGATGCGCAGTGACCATCCGCCGGTCGGGGCGACCCGCCTTGCGAGCCATCTCTATGCGGCCACGGGTCTCGGCACTATCGCGGCTGCGCTGACCCGGCCCCTCGCGTCAGGCGATCAGCGGCTGATGCTGGGGCGTGCGCAGTGGTCAAGCGATCAGCTCCACGGAGAGATCCTGCAGGGCGCGTGGGAAACCCTGCCCGCCGACATCGATCTGATCTTCAGCGCCGAACCGGCAAAGCTTTGGCCCAAACTCGTGCAGCAGTCGCATCTGCGCCAGGTCGGTGTGATTGCTCAGCCGGACCCGCCTGCGGGCTCATTCGGAGAATTCCTCCGAAGTCCATGACTGAATGGGATTGCGCGGATCAGCATGAAGCGTTTGCAGCTAAAATCCTCCTGCGAATGCCTGGGATCATAAGTTGGGCGACCTTGACGCAAAGGGACGCGGAAAGGTAAGAGTCAACCGGTTCGAAGGAGCAACCCGCCTCATGTCCGGGGAACCGCGGCGGAAAAGCTTGGCGAAACCTTAGGAGTACGAATGAGTAGGGGACTTCGTTGGATTATGGGGGTCGCGCCATCAGCCTGGATCGTCGCGCTGTGTGCAGCCCTATGGCTCGGCTTTTCACCGGGGACGAGCTTTGCGGAAAACCCGCAGCCCAGTGCCGAGGCCGGACGCGACCGCACGTGGGAGAACTATTTCGGCGTCGCAATTCTGCCCTCCGAACGCGCCGTAATCGTTGGCGACAAGGGCCTCGTGATGACCTCCGACGACCACGGCCGCACGTGGCAGCGGGTCCAGCTAAAGAAGGGCGTCAACCTGTACGACCTCTACAGCGTGGCCTTCGCGCCCGACGGCGCGAGCGGCTGGGCCGTCGGCGACGGTGGCGTGATTTTTCATTCGGACGACCGCGGCGCTACCTGGAAGCCGCAAGACTCGAAACTAACTTCGGCTTTGCTGAAAGTGGTCGCGATCGACGCGCAGAAGGCCTGCACCGCCGGCGAACACGGCGTCGTCCTTTGCACCGCCGACGGTGGCGCCAGCTGGAATTCCTACAAGTTCCCGGAAGACATCGTCTTCTTCGATCTCGCTTTCACCGATCCGAATAATGGCTGGGTCGTCGGCGAATTTGCCACTACCCTTCGCACGACTGACGGCGGCAAGAGCTGGAATCTCCAGACCGGCGGCAAGCGTGATCTCACCTCGGATCCCTTTTTCGCGATAGCTTTCGAGAACGCCGCGAGTGGCCTCGTCCTCGGCCTCAACGGCGAGGATATGACGACTGCCGACGGGGGCAAGAGCTGGAAACCCGGCGCGCTCGCCGGCCAGCACCATTCATTTTACGCCGCTACGGCGCGGCCCGCAGGTGACTCCGGGGAGCTTTATATCGGTGGCCAGGACGGCGTCGCGGCGCGCGTGGTGCGCGGCGAGGTCCTGCCCGGGCAGAGCGCGACCTCGAACTCGATCACCGGATTAGCCTTCTCCCCTCATCTGGGGCTGGCGGTGGGGATGTCGGGTACGATCATGCGCAGCGAAGATGGCGGCCAGCACTGGAGTGCGTGGAACGCCGGCAACACCGCCCCGGTACGGGCGAATTGAGCAATAACAATGGTACATTCATCCAATAATATCGGTAAAATTATCCTGCGTTTTCGCGCACCGATCGGCTTGTTACTATCGGTCGTAACCGTCTTCATGATCTATGCGTCGTCGCGCGTGCAAATCAACACGCGCTTCGTCGACTTCTTTCCCAGCTACCACAAGTACATCCTGCTCAATGAGAAATATCAGCGCTCCTTCGGCGGCGCCGAGACCCTTGCGATCATGCTCCGCGTCAAGGACGGGGATATCTTCAATGAGACCACGCTGAAGAAAATGCAAAGTCTCACTCAGGCGATGGACAGCCTGCCCGGCGTTAATCACGAAGAGGTTTTTTCGATCGCGTCATTCCGCGTCAATTATGTCGAGGCCGAGTCCGGCGCCCTGATCAGCAAACCCTACATGTTTCCCGACGTGCCTAAAACCGCGGACGGGGTCGCCCTGCTCAAGAATAAGGTGATCGTGCATCAGGACGCTCTGCGCCAACTTGTGAGTAGTGATTTCAAGAGCGCGATGGTTACCGCTTCCTTCAACGACGCCGAGATCAACTACTCTGAGTTTTTCAAGGACGTGCAGAAGATCGTCCAGGATAACCAGGACGCCAACAATGAAATCTTCGTCGCCGGCGAGCCGATCGTCCGCGGCTACGGCTATCACTATTTGCCGCGCCTCCTCGCGATTATCATCATCTCACTCGCGGTCATCGTGCTGGTGCATTACTACGGCATACGCGGTATCGCGCGCTGGTGGGCGCCGCTGATGACAGGAACTTTCTCCGCACTGTGGGGCATGGGCTTCACCGGGCTGATCGGCTACCAACTCGATCCCGTGATGCTGGTTATCCCCTTCATTCTCACTGCGCGCGACGTCAGCCACGGTATCCAGTGGCAGCGCCGCTTCTATAGCGAGATCGAGAAAACCGGCGGCGACGTCCATACTGCTGTCGTTAACACGACTAGCCTGATGCTGCCGCCGGGACTCGTCTCCATCCTCGCCGACATCTTCGGCATCATCTTCGTCTCATTCAGCGGCATCCCGGTGCTTCACCATATAGCCCTGACCGGAGCGGTCTGGGTGGCCTCGAGCCTCCTGATGGTCTTCGTCTTCCAGCCCATCGTGATGAGCTATCTGCCGCCGCCTGCACTCGAAGGAAAACTCGACGAGCATCTCTCCGGCGGCCTCGAAGGTTTGATGGACCGCTTCTTGCGCAACTTCATCACCTTTCCGGTCCATCCGGGTTGGGCCCGCACCACTCTCCTGTGGGGCGCCGCCGCGTTCATCGTCTTCGGACTGGTCTCCGGCCAGCGCGCCGAAATCGGTTATCGCACTGTCGGGACGCCGCTCTATCGGCCCGACTCGAAGGTCAACCGCGACATCCAGGAGATCGCCAAATCGTTCCCGGTCGATGAAGGCTGGGTGGTGCTGGAAACTCCCGGTTATCCCAATCCGCAGTCTTCGCTGGGTCCCGATCCGCTGCGCGCCGCAGACGATTTGCGCTACTACCTGCGCGAGCGTGATCCTAACGTGCTGCAGGTGATTTCGTTCGCCTCGGACATCGAAAAACCCTTCAACCAGATGTTCCACTACGCGAACCCCAAATTTCTGCGCGTCCCGGATTCAGTCCAGCTCTCCGGCAATCTCTGGTATCTCTATCTCTCCGGCACTGCCCCCGGCGAAATGGAGCGCTTTATCCCCAACTCGCAGGCGCGCGCGAACTGCGTGCGCGTGCTCTTGCGCGATCATACCTACGACACCCTGAATCGCGTCCTCGACGAAATCCGGGACTTCAACAGTACTCACATGGCCGGTAACCCGGGCGTGAGCCAGGTACATGTCGCCTACATGGGCGGCATCGCCGGCCTCTATGCCGCTGCTAATCAGGTGCTCAAGCGTACCGACTTCTTCAATCTTACTTTGACTTTGATCGCCGTCGGCATCTGCTGCGCGATCGAGTTTCGCTCGCCCGCCGCAGGTCTGCTTTTCATCGCGGCCAGTGTTCTCGGCAACTTCGGCGCGTTCATCTACATGAATGCCCGCAACCTCACTCTGACTATCGATACTATCCCGGTCGTTTCACTGGGTATCGGACTAGGTATCGATTACGGCATCTACACGATGGCTGCCATCCGCGACGAAGCGATAGGCGGCGCGGAAATCACCACCGCCATCACCACCGCGATGCGCGGGACCGGGCAGGCGGTGCTCAATACCCTGTTCGTCATGATCGGCGGCCTCTCGATCTGGACTTTCTCTCCAGTTGACTTCCACGTCCGCATGGCCGAACTGCTGATCTTCCTGATGTGCACCAACGCGATCACCGGGGTTATCATCCTGCCCAGCTTTGTCTCCGCCTTCCGGCCCCGTTTTATCACCCGGTATGTGCAGACCGAGGAGGCCGGCACCCCGCCGCGGATGGCCTCGTCGAGTTGAGTACGTGCCAAGCCAAATTGAATAGCAGGAGAACTCGAATAACTTATGAATCAATGGAAGATCGGCAACGTGAAAGTTACTCGGGTAATCGAGTCCGAGGTCGCCTGGGACGGTACTCAGTTGCTGCCCAACGCCACTGCGGAGAATCTGCTCAAGGAACGCGACTGGCTCTATCCCGCCTTCACCGACGACGGCGGCAAGATCAAGCTCAGCATCCACGCGCTGGTAATCGAATCGATGAACAAACGGATTATCGTCGATACCTGCGTCGGCAACGACAAGGTCCGCCCGGCCTTTCCTGACTGGAACAAGATGCAACTGCCGTTCCTCGCCGACTTGCGCAAGGCTGGCTATTCCTGCGAAGCGATCGATCACGTCCTCTGCACGCATCTGCATATCGATCATGTCGGCTGGAACACGACGCTCAAAGACGGCAAGTGGGTCGCAACCTTCTCCAACGCGCGCTATCTGATCGGCGGCACCGAGTGGGATTTTTTCTCGCGCCAGAACGACGACTTCTTCAAAGGGCCCGTCGAGCATTCGGTGCGTCCGATTTTCGATCAGAGGCGCGCGGAACTGGTCGACGAGAAGCGCAAGCTCACCGACGAAGTCTCGCTCGAGGCGATGCCCGGCCATACCCCCGGCCACCTTGCCGTGCGCATTTCCTCGCAGGGACAAAACGCCGTCATTACCGGCGACCTGATGCATCACCCCATTCAATGCCGCTATCCTGAGTGGGATGATAATTTTGACGTCGATCAGGCGCAGGCGAAGAAGACCCGTCGCGCTTTCTGCGAGCGCTACGCGGATACCGGCACAATCGTGCTGGGCACTCACTTCGCGACGCCCACGGCCGGAAAGATCGTCAAGCAGGGCGATTCCTTCCGCTTTGTACCGGCCTGGCGGGAAACCGCGCCCGAACCGGTATCAACAACATGATCGGGCAGCCGCAGCCGGGTCTCCAGCTCTGGCCGCCGCGTTGTTGCCCCCGCTCGTTCCCGTGATAAATCTCCCACCGGAAAGAGCTCCGGTGCTTGAGCGCGCGCGTTTCTGACATGGCTTCCTCGCCTACACCAAGTTCAGGCGGCGTCGCGCAAATCGACAAGCCCGCGACCCACAAATGGCTGATCGCGATCGCCGTGATGCTCGGAGCGACACTGGAGGTGCTTGACACCTCGATCGTCAACGTCTCGCTGCCGCATATGCAGGGAAGCTTTTCCGCCAGCCGCGACGAAGTCACTTGGATCCTGACCAGTTACCTCGTCGCCAACGGCATCATGATCCCCCTCACCGGCTGGATCTCTGCGCGCTTCGGCCGCAAACGCTACTTCGTCATCTCGGTCGTCGCCTTCGTCGTGACTTCCGGGATGTGCGGGGCCGCGACGTCGCTGACGCAGATGGTCATCTTCCGCCTCCTCCAGGGCGCCGCGGGCGCCGCGATGATTCCCTCTTCCCAGGCCATCATGATGGAGACCTTCCCGCCCGAGGAGCAGGGGCTCGCGATGGCGGTGTGGGGCATGGGCCTGCTGACCTCGCCGATGATCGGGCCGACGCTGGGCGGCTGGATCACCTACAACTGGACCTGGCGCTGGAACTTCTACATCAACCTGCCGATCGGGATTTTTGCCGCGATCATGGTGATCGTCTTCGTCCACGATCCCGAACATATCCGCAAGTCGCAGGCCGCCGCGCGCCGCATCGATTATCCGGGCATCATCTATCTGGCGCTCGGCCTCGGCCTGCTGCAGATCGTGCTCGATCGCGGACAGCGCTCCGACTGGTTTGCCGCCACCTGGGTCTGGGTCTTTATCGGCGTCGCGGTGCTGGCGCTGGTGCTCCTCGCCATCCGCGAGTTAACCTTCCCCGAACCCATCCTCGACCTGCGCATCCTCGCGATTCCCTTGTTTGATGTCTCCGTCACGATGATCCTGACCATGATGCTGGTGGTTTTCGGCCTTAATCTGCTCAACCCGCTCTTTTTCCAGGAGCTGCTCGGTTACTCGTCGTGGAAATCGGGACTGGCGGTGCTGCCGCGCGGCTTCGGCACGCTGGTTGGTATGTTTGCGCTCGGACAGCTCTCGCGGCGCGGCTTTGACGTACGCTGGCTCGTCGGCGTCGGCTTTTTCGTCCTGGCCTACGCGCTCTGGTCGATGAGCCATTGGAGCCTCGACGTCGGCATCCCCGAAGTGCGCTGGGCGCTGATCTGGTCGGGCCTCGGTTCCGGCCTGATCTTCCCGGCAATGTCAGCCTCCGCGCTCGCCTGCGTCTCGCGCGAGCGAATGGGCTATGCCTCGAGCCTTTACAACATGATGCGCAATACCGGCTCGGCGATCGGCATCTCGCTCGTCACCAATCTGCTCAACAGTCGCGAGCAGTTGCATCAGGCCTATCTCACCGAGCATGTGACGCCGTTCCGCTCATGGCAGCTCGATCAAACCGCGCCGCTGATGCCCGGTTCACCCCATTTCAACCTGATGCAAGGTATGATCAGTGGCCAGCATCAGGGTTATGGGCTGATGTACGCCAGCGTGCAGCAACAGGCATCGCTGCTCGCCTACAACGACATCTATCGGATTCTGGCGCTGCTGGCGGCCATTTTCATCCCGGGATTTTTGTTCCTGAAAAAGACGGCTCGCGGTGCGGCCCCCGCCGGCCATTAAGCGTCTAAAGCCTCAATCCTGCTTCGGTGAGCCGCTGCTCGAGCATCGGTATCCGGTCGTAGCCCCAAAAGGGCTCGTGTTCGAATAGGAAGATTGGCACTCCGAAGATATGATCGGCCGCGGCTTCATCCTGAGCCGCCTGATAATCGCCGACGCCCTCGCCGCCGAGATACACCCGATAGCCGTCAGCCGATAGCCCCAACCCCGCCACGATCGCGGCGATCTGCTCCGCATCGTCGGGCTGCAACTCGCGCTTCCAGAAAAGTTCGTACACTTTCAGGTTGTAGGCCAGCAGCCGGTCGTGCTTCTGCGCGAACAGACCGCCGATTAGCGCGATCCGCGTGTCGTAAACTTTGGGCTGGCCGTGGATCTCCAATCCGCGCAGCTTGGCCGCGCGCCGCGCGTCGAGATATGAATAACGCGTCTTGTATTCGGAATAGATACTCCGTTCGCCCTTATCCTTGATGCGCAACTGGAAGGGTATCCAGCGGACCGTCACATTATACCGCTGCGCCAGCGCCAGCCCGGGCTCGAAGGCCAGATAGGCAAAGGGACTCTTGTAGTCGGAATACATCTTGATCTCTTTGATTTCCACGCCCGCTCCACCATAGATTAAAGCCGATTTCGCCTCACGATAACGGAGAACGTCGATGGACGCGATCAGAAAACTTGATCGCTCGGTGAAAGGCCGGGCCGTATTAATTACCGGCGCGGCGAGCGGGATGGGCCGCGCCACTGCTCATCTCTTCGCGAGCGAAGGCGCCGTGGTCGCGGTCACGGACCTTCGCGCCGAGGGCGTCGCGCAGGTCACCGGCGAAATCCTCGCTGAGGGTGGCGTCGCGCATGGCTGGCCACTCGACGTGCTCGACGGCGCCGCGATCACGCGCGTCGTCGGCGAAGTCGCTGCGCGCTTCGGCCGCCTCGACATCCTGATCAACAATGCGGGATTCGCCGCCTTTCGCCGTATCGACGAAGAGAATTACGACGCCGTCTGGACACGCGCAGTCGCCGGTCTCCTGACCTCGCAGCAACTGATGGTGCGTGCGGCCCTGCCCTGGCTGCGGAAATCCGACGCCGCGCGCATCGTCAACATCGCCTCGACCGAGGGCCTCGGCGCCACCCCCGGCGACAGTCCCTATGTCGTCGCCAAGACCGGCGTAATCGGCCTGACGCGCGCGCTCGCGGTCGACCTCGGCCCGGAGAAGATCACGGTCAACTGCATCTGTCCCGGTCCGATTCGCACCGGTCTTACCGATCCGATTCCCGAAGAGCACAAGGAGATTTTTGCCAAGCGCCGCACCGCCCTGAAACGCTACGGCTACCCCGAGGAGGTCGCACACATCACCTTTAGCCTCTGCCTCCCGGCCGCTTCATACATCACCGGCGCGATCATCCCGGTGGACGGCGGCCTGACGATCAGGAATGCCTGAACAGCGCCGCGCGCGCCGGTGCTCTAGAAGCCGATTTCGCTGATGAACGGCGCGAGCGCCTCGAGCAGCCCGCGCGGGTTGTCACCTTGGATCGTGTGACCGGCATCGGGGACCTTCAGCCAGCGCCCGTGCGGCAGCGACTCGGCGAACTTGATCGCGTTTTCGTCCGAGAAGACATCGCTGCGCTCGCCGCGCAGGATCAGCGTCGGGCAGCTGATGCGATGGAGATCCTGTTGAATCTGTTTCGCCCGTTCGAGCCTCTCGTTGGCGAAGTCCGGCGTGATCGACATTCGATTGGGATCGTGCTTCCAGGTCCATTTGCCGTTCGGCAGCTTGCGCAGGTTATGCATCAGACTGCGCCGCAAGAGCGTCGGATTGCGCCGCGGATTGAAGGACATCGCCCGCTCGACAAAAGCGTCCACCGAATCGAGTACACGATCGAGCGCGATAAAATCGCGGATGCGTTTAGCTCCGTCAAGACTTAATTCCGGCCCGACGTCCACCAGCACCAGTCCCGCCAGCTTGGCCGCATGCGCGATCGCGTAGCCGATCGCAGCGAACCCACCCATCGAATGGCCTACCAGCAATGGCCGCTCGAGTCCCAACTGCTCGATGAACCCGGCGACGTCGCGCACCTGACTGTCGTGGCTGTAGTCCGAAGTCGGCTCCCACTCGCTGTCACCGTGACCGCGCTGATCGAGCGCAAAGCAGTGGTATTGCCGCCGCAGCATCAGGCAGACCACGTCCCACGTATGCGCGTTCAGGCCGCCGCCATGCAGAAACAAAATCGGACGGCGCCCCGCGACGCCCCAATCCAGGTAATGAAACCTCATCCCGTGAATCACGATATGGTGTGATTTCGGCAGGACGGTTTCGGGCAACGTCAGTCCGGCATGTCGGGCCGTAAGCTCCAGATGTTCGATCTGTTCGGTATCGTTCAGCACTTGATTACTCCTGGTCTGTCTCCACAGGGATAACAGCCAATTACGGAGAGTGGATGTAGGACGGGCGGACACCGTGTCCGCCCGATACTCATACGTTTCTCATTCTCTACCAGCGGCGATTGCCACCACCACCGCCCGCGCCAGCACCTTCGCGGCCGCGGCCACCCCGGCCGGCGCCCCCGCCCGGACGACGATCGCCGCCGCCCCCGCGCGGGCCGCCCGGACCGCCGCCCTCGCGCGGCCGCGCTTCATTGACGCGGATTGCCCGTCCTTTGAGTTCCGCCTGGTTGAACTCCTCGATCGCGCGCGCGGCTTCGTTCGAGTCCGCCATCTCGACGAAGCCAAAGCCCCGCGACTGGCCCGAGAATTTGTCCATCACTACCGTTGCGCTATCGACCTTGCCCGCTTGCGTAAAAAGCGCCTCCAGGTCTTCATTCGTCACTGAGTAGGCCAAATTGCCTACATACAACTTCGTGGGCATCCTTGCCCTCCTTGAGTCTAAGGCCGGGAAGCAAGGACCATAAAAACCCGCTGGTTGGGTTTTTTGACAGGTGCTATCCGGGCGGTTTTCAGAAATCTTTTACCGTTTCATTCCGCGAAAGTCCACCGCCACCATCAAGCGTTCGGGGCGGCTTGAATCCGCGCGGCCGGACTTCGCTGAACTGTCGATAGTTGTGCTAATCAAGCGATTGACCGGCGCGAACCGCACCCGCAAAAGTCCGGAGGAGCCATGCCCTTCATCACGACGGACGATCAAGTCCGCCTCTATTATGAAGAGGCCGGCCACGGCGCCGCGCTGATCTTCGTCCACGAATTCGCCGGTGACTATCGCAGCTACGAGGCGCAGATGCGTCACTTCGCGCGCCGTTACCATTGCGTCGCCTACAACGCTCGCGGCTACCCGCCTTCAGACGTTCCCGACGATCCGGAACGCTACTCGCAGGACCGCGCGCGTGACGATCTCCGCGCGATGCTAGACCAGCTCTCAATCGAACGCGCGCATATCGTCGGTATCTCGATGGGCGGCTTTGCCACGCTGCACTTTGGTCTCGCGTATCCCGAACGCGCCCTTTCACTGGTTATCGGCGGATGCGGTTACGGGGCCGACCCAGCGCGCCGCGAGCAGTTTCAGAATGAAGCGGAAGCGGCCGCGCAGCGTTTCGAGAGTCTCAGCCTCGAAGAAGCCGTAGCCGGCTATGCGACCGGGCCGACCCGCGTGCAGTTGCAGAACAAGGACCCGCGCGGATGGGAGGAGTTTCGCCGGATGCTCGCCGAGCATTCCGCGCGCGGCTCTGCGCTCACTCTGCGCGGCGTGCAGAAGCGCCGCCCATCCCTCTTTGATCTGGTCGCCCCGATGCGGCGAATGACCGTACCCGCGCTCGTGATGGCGGGTGACGAAGACGATCCTTGCCTCGAAACCTCGCTCCTGATGAAGCGTTCCATCCCAAGCGCGGGATTGGTGATACTGCCGGACACCGGCCACGCCCTCAATCTCGAGGAGCCGGGCCTGTTCAACTCGCTGGTCGCCGACTTCCTGCATCAGGTCGAAGCGGGACGCTGGCCCCTGCGGGATCCGCGATCTCTCGGCGGGAGAATTCTGTAGGCAAGGTCAGATGGCTGCGCGGGCCGTCACCCGATCACGGATGACGGCCCATCCGCCTTAGAACTGGTTAATCACGCTCATACCGACATTCTCGAATTTCGACATCTGCTCGATCACGCCAAAGGCCTTTTCGATCGGGATGGTCTCGGTGATCAATTTTCGCGGCGCCAGCCGTCCCCGCTCGACCATGCTCAACAGCGCCGGATAACGGAACGACTGGATCGCCAGAGAACCGGTGAACTGGATCTCCTTGAACACAATCTGATCGATCGGCAGCGCGACTTCGCCCTTTTCGCCCTGCGTCGTCAGACCGATCTGCACATGACGCCCACGCTTGCGCAGACTCAACACCGCGTTGCGGCAGGTCACGGCGATCCCCAACGCATCGACGCTCACGTCAGCGCCGCCGCGCGTGAGATCCTTGACAGCCTGCACCGGATCGGTCGTCTTGCCATTGATGACGTCGGTTGCGCCAACCTGCTTGGCCAATTCCAGCTTGCGATCGTCCAGATCGACCGCGATTACCCGCGCGCCCAGCGCCGCCGCAATCTGAATCGCCGACAAGCCCACGCCGCCGCAGCCGTAAATCACTACCGTTTCATCCGCCTGGACGTGTCCCTGATCGAGAATTCCATGAAAGGCCGTGACGTAACGGCAGCCCATCGCCGCAGCCTCCACGAAGCCGATTTGTTCGGGCAGCGGCGCGCAGTTAAAATCCGCGTGACTGAGAACGCCGTAGCGGGCATAACCGGTCATCCCGGTGCCCATGCAGTGGTTGGAATGGCCGGTGCGGCAGTCCTCGCAGACCCCGCAGCCTTGCGCCAGCGGGACCACGACTCGCGTCCCCACCTTCAGATTCTTGACCTCCGTGCCCACCTCCTCAATCACGCCCGCGAATTCGTGTCCGAGGATCGCCGGCAGACGCGGCTTGAAACCGATCCAGCCCCAGTCGCCCTGCCACAGATGCCAGTCCGAGCGGCAGATGCCGCTGCCCTCGACGCGCACGATCGCGCCGTCAGGCGGGCACTTGGGTTCCGGCCATTCCTTCACCACCATCGGCTTGCCGACTTCTTCCATCACCATTGCTTTCATAATCTGTCCCCTAACTTCGGTTTATTCGCTGTAGAGCGGCTCTCGGATGCCCGTGAAGCTAATCACGGGTCATGTCAGATTGTCCAGTTTTGATCCGGTGAGACGATCCAAAACTCACCTGCGATGGAGACTGCTTCAGCGCCGCGCATAAGATCACTCGCCAGGCCGGCGACGAAGCCCGCGCTGATAAACTTCGCGACGGCTCGTGCCGGTCAGCTTCGCGATCACCGCGCTGGCGTCCTTGAGGCTAAGGCCGTCCGCGCGCAGCACATCGAGCGCCGCCGCTTCATCGAGACCACCCACGCGACCGGCCTCGCTCGCGCTCGCGTCGTTGCCCGCAACCACGATCGTCACCTCGCCCAACGCCGCGGTCTGCTTGAAGCGGGCCGTGAGTTCACCGAGCGTACCGCGGACCGTCTCCTCATGAGTCTTCGTCAGCTCGCGCACCACGACGGCGGCGCGTGCGCCGCCGAAAGCTGCGGCCATCGCCGCGAGCGTCTCCGCTAGCCGCCGCGCCGCTTCATAGAAGACCATCGTGCGCGCCTCCCGCTCCAGCCGCTGGAGTGCGCGATGCCGCTCACCGGATTTCGCCGGAAGGAAACCCTCGAAGACGAAGCGATCGGTCGGCAAACCCGCGATCGAGAGCGCCGCAACTACCGCCGACGCTCCGGGGATCGCGGTCACGCGGATCCCGGCTGCGATCGCGGCACGTACGAGCCGATAGCCAGGATCGGAGATCGCCGGTGTGCCGGCGTCGGTTACTAGCGCGATCATCGCGCCCGCCGCCAGCCGCGCAACCAGTTCGGGCGTGCGCCGCTCCTCGTTGTGCTCGAAATAACTGACGGTCGGCGTGCGGATCTCGTGCGCGGCGAGCAGGCGCCCGCAGCGCCGCGTATCCTCGCACGCGATCAGCTCCGCCTCCCGCAGGACGCGGATCGCCCGCGCCGAGAGGTCTTCGGCATTCCCGATCGGCGTCGCCACTATGTAGAGCACAAAGGGTCGATTTCAGTTGATTGGCTTGGGGTCGCAACCTCAAGCGCGGCGCACATTGTGGCGGGCTTATGCGCTTGGCGGTGGCGGAGGAGCCGCTGCTTCGGGCGCGCGTTCCGGGGCCGCGATCTGATAGCCGCACTCCTTGTTCGGGCAGAGCAGCCGCGCACCGTCCCGCTTGGTCACCTTCTCGGTCAGGTAGGCGGAGCCGCAACTCGGACAAGCTTTCGGCACGACGCGATCCCAGCTCGCGAATTTGCACTTCGGATAGCGGCCGCAACCGAAGAACAGCTTGCCGCGCCGGCTGCGGCGCTCGAGGACTTCGCCTTCCTTGCAGTCCGGGCAACTTACTCCGGTCGAAGCCGCGGCGGCGCGCGTGCGCTTGATCCCGTCGCACTCTGGATAGCCCGAGCAGCCGAGAAACTCGCCGAAGCGCGAGCGCCGGCGCATCATCGGACGGCCGCACTTTTCACAGGTCTCGTCGCTGAGCACCGGCGCAGTCGGCGCCTTCGCCACGATATTGCCCTGCTCGTCGCGCCCGAATTCTCCCGTGTTGGTGCATTTGGGATAGTTCGAGCAGGCCAGAAACTCGCCGTTGCGGCCCCACTTGATCACCATCGCGCCGCCGTCCTGCTCGCACTTGAGATCGGTCGGCAGGCCGTTGCGCTTGACCGCGGGCATCTTCTTTTTAGCCTCGCCGAGCCGCTTCTCGAACGGGCCGTAAAAGCGCTTGAGGGTTTTGACCCAGTTCTCGCGCCCCTCTTCGACGCCGTCGAGCTCCTGCTCCATCGACGCCGTGAAGCCGGCTTCGAGAATATCCGGAAAAGCCGCGACCAGCAGATCGCAGACCACGCGGCCGAGCGAGGTCGGCCGCAGCCGCTTGCTCTCGTCCTCTTCGACGTACTCGCGGTTCAGGATACTCGTCATGATCGCGGCGTAGGTCGAGGGGCGGCCGATCCCTTTCTCTTCGAGCTCCTTGATCAACGTCGCCTGCGAGAAGCGCGGCGGCGGCTGCGTGAAATGCTGCTCCGGCACAAAGCCCAGCAGCTTCAGCACTTCGCCCTCGGTCATCCCTGGCAGGTTGGCCTCTTCGTCGGTGGCTGCGGGTGCGTCGTCTTCACCTTCGAGATAGACGCGCATAAAGCCGTCGAATTTCATCACCTGGCCGGTCGCGCGAAAGACCGCGCCGTCGGCTTCGATATCCACTGCGGTGCGATCGTAAACCGCCGGCGGCATCTGGCTCGAAACGAAACGATTGAAAATCAACGTGTAGAGCGCCAACGCATCCTTGTCGAGATAGCGCGCCATCGACTCCGGGTCACGCTCGACGGCGGTCGGCCGAATCGCTTCGTGCGCTTCCTGCGCCGACTTCCCCGAGCGATAGAAGTTGGGCTTGTCCGGCAGGTACTCCTTGCCGTAGCGCCCTTCGATATAGCCGCGCACCGAAGTAAGAGCGTCATCGGAGACGCGCGGCGAGTCGGTCCGCATATAGGTGATGAGGCCGATCGCGCCCTGGTCGCCCAACTCGACGCCCTCGTAGAGCCGCTGCGCGAGCTTCATCGTGCGCGAGGGCGAAAAGTAGAGCTTGCGCGAGGCCTCCTGCTGCAGCCGCGAGGTGATAAACGGCGGCGTCGGGCTGCGCCGGACCTCTTTGCGCTCGATCTTGCGGACGGTGAAAGCTTCGCGCTCGCACGCCGCGATAATATCGTCGGCGACCGGCTTGGCCAGCTTGATCGCCTTGTTGTCGATGCGCTCGCCCTTGTAGCTGTAGAGCCGCGCCTTGAAGGGCGGGGGATTGGCGGCGGACAGGTTCGCGTCGAGCGTCCAGTACTCCTCAGAGCGAAAGGCCTCGCGCTCCTTTTCGCGCTCGACGATGATCCGCAAGGCGACCGACTGCACCCGCCCGGCGCTGATCCCGCGCTTGACCTTGTCCCACAGGAGCGGACTTACCTGGTAGCCGACCAGACGATCGAGCACCCGGCGTGCCTGCTGCGCCTCGAACAGATTCTGGTCAATTTGCGACGGATGGGCGATCGCCTCCTTGACCGCGCGCTCGGTAATCTCGTGGAGCAGCACGCGATGGATTTCGCCGGAAACGTTGCCGAGCTGCTGGGCGATATGCCATGCGATCGCCTCCCCTTCGCGGTCAGGATCGGTGGCCAGATAGATATTGTCCTTGTTCTGCGCCGCTTCCTTGATCCCTTCGATCACCTTGGCCTTGGCCGGGATAACCTGATACTCGGGAGCGAAATTGTGCTTGAGGTCAACCCCCAGCCGGCTCTTCGGCAGATCGACGACGTGACCCACAGACGGCGCCACCGTAAAGTCGCGCCCCAAGTAACGCTTGATCGTCTTGGCCTTGGCGGGAGATTCAACTATGACGAGGTTTTTTGCCACCGCAGACCTTCGCTTCAGCTCTCTTGCTTCAGCTTCCTAGAACACGATTCCTAGGCTAATGAGAAAAGCTTACCCGGATGTTGCACGACCATCCCGCGCAACTCAAGTTCGAGCATCAACTTAAGCACGGTTTGCGCGTTGAGCCGACACGCCTCAATAAGCGCGTCAACATGCAATCTGTCAGCACTCTTAAGCTGCAACAGGATGTTCTGAACTTCCATCGATTCCTGCTTGAGCGCCCCCTCGTCAAGCCTGCTGCGATCTCCCTCAGGGGTCCCGCCTCCGGCTCTAAGTTTCCCGGCTTCGCCCAATTGCGGGAGCAGCTCCTCAAGCACGTCTTCGACACATTCGACCAGCCGCGCGCCCTCTTTGAGGAGTCGATTGCTGCCGCGGGTTTTCCCGGTCAGCGGGCTGCCGGGCACGGCAAAGACCTGGCGATTTTGCTCAAGCGCCATCCGCGCTGTGATCAGTGAGCCGCTCTTCTCCGCCGCCTCGACGATCACCACCCCGAGGCACCAGCCGGAGATCAGACGATTGCGCGCCGGGAAATTCTCGGCGATCGGTGGTGTGCCGATCGGCAATTCGGAAATTATTGCCCCATTCCCTTCGATTATGGCCTCCGCCAGCTTGCGATTCTCAGGCGGATAGATCACGTCGACCCCGCATCCAAGCACGGCGATGGTCTTGCCGCGCGCGTCGAGCGCCCCCTGATGGGCGTCGGAATCGATTCCGCGCGCCAGACCGCTGACCACGGTGAAACCTTTCGCCGCGAGCTCCAGCCCAAGCCTTTGCGCCATACGACGCCCGCCGTCACTGGCAGTGCGCGCCCCCACTACGGCGACGCATTTGGGGTCGTCGGCGGTAATCGCGCCGCGAAGGAAAAAATAGGGTGGCGGATCGGCGATGTGGCGGAGATTTATCGGATAATCCGCGTCAGTCCATCGAACCAATCGGGCGTTGATTTTGGGCAGCTCGCAAAGCTCCTTTTCGAGCGGCGCAAAGTCCTCGAATTCGAGTATATTGCGCGCCGCCGTCCGCGAGATTCCGGCGCCGGCAATCTCTCCTTCAGTCTGATGGAAAACCGCCTCAGCCGAGCCGAAGCGCTCGAGCAGAATATGCGCGGTGCGCGGACCGATCCCGTGCACGCGCCGCAGCGCCAACCAATACGAGTCTGCGGTCGGGGCCATCCTACAGCCGCCTCAATCCTTGCTTTGAATGCAGCGCAGACTCGTCCGCTCGCTCCATTAGTTTATTTTTGCAACCCTGAAAACGCATAAGTTTCGATAGGCGTATTTCTACAACAAGGTGAGCGAGAAGCAAGTACCGCGCCGCTGAGTTCAACCCTCATGCGTCTAATCCATAAAAAATCGCGCGCAATTCAGCCGCGCAGCAATCGCGTGGTCAGATACATCGCGAGCATCCCCGCGGCAGTGGCGATCCCGACCAGGGGCGAATCATGCTCGCGCGCTTCAGGCAGAAGATCAGAGGCTCCAACATATAGAAATGACCCGGCGAAGAAGGCGAGAAGCCACGGCAGAATCCCGTGATTGAGATGGAGCGCCAGCGTAGTGGCCGTCCCCAGGACTGGAGCCGCCATATCCACCAGCAGCCAGCGCCACGCGCGTCTGAGCGGATTACCGTGCGCCAGCACGACGGTCACCGTGTTCAAGCCGTCGCTTAGATCGTGCGCGATCACCGCGAGCGCGATCAGCAGGCCGACGTGAGCGTTAGTCTGAAAGCCGACTCCAATCGCGACGCCGTCGAGAAAGCTATGCAGCGACAGCCCCGCCGCGACCACGATCCCCATCTCCTGCGCGTGGGCTTCCCGCGCGTGGGCGTGCTCGCGCGCCCGATGCATCGCGGTGAAACGCTCCAGCGCGAACAGCGCAAGGAATCCTACTGCCGCAAAGGGCATCACCGGGGCTCCACCGTCGAGGGCGAAGACCTCCGGCAGCAACTCGAACAGGGCCACTGCGATTACCGCTCCCGAGCTGAAACCCAGAAGCAGATGCATCCGGTCACGAAACCGAATCGCGGCGAGGCCGCCCAATCCGGTGGACACCAGCGTCAGGCTCGCAAAGGTTATCGCCATCGAGCGCATGGGTGCAGGCATTATTCCGAGTTTCGGCGCGGCAAGCGATGGCCTCGCGTCCGCTTCTGCCCGGTCAAACTTGTGGATTCCGCGCGGACCCATTATTGACCGGCCCGGCTGGATCACATAGTTGATCTTGGAACAGCCTTGTCTGCGTTCGCCCAACCTGCGCAACGCAATCTGCTACGCGCAACAACGGTTTGGCGCTCAAGCAAGCATACAGACCATCAAGCAAAAGGGGTGGCGGAGGAGATCTTAATCTGATGGATTTGAGTGCAATGTCTGCCAACGAAAAGCAGATATTGATTTTCAGCTTCTATCGCGACGCGGAACTGCGCGGCGCGCGTTTACTCTTTAATCTGCTCGGGCATATCAAGGATGCGGACTCGCAGGTCAAGCTGTCGAAGCATCTGTCCGACGAGACGCGCCACGCCTGGCTCTGGACCCGGCAGATTGCCGACCTCGGTGGTGCACCCGTCGCAGTGGCGGACGGCTACCAGCGCCGCCTCGGTCTGCGCACTGGCGTGCCCAAGGGTATCGTCGAGATTCTCGGCCTGACAGTGATCGTCGAGGAGCGCGCACAGAGCCGCTATATGGCGCATGCCGCGTTGCCGAATGTCGAGGCCTCCACGCTTGAGACCCTTAAGTCTGTCACCGAGGACGAGACTTGGCATCTCTCCTGGATCGAAAAGAAGATGCGTGAAATCGCCCGCGAAGAAGGCAACGAAGAGCGCGCCGACGAGGTCCTCGCGCGCTATCGCCAAATCGATCGCGAAGTCTATGCAACCCTCGCGCAGGATGAAGCCGAACTGATGCGCTCATAAGACCTGGCCGCAAGCCGCGCGGCGCGGCCGCTTGGGAGGAGGTAGTGCGGCGATGGTTTGCACTCACTGCGGCCGGGACCTTGCCAATCCCCAAGCTCGATTCTGTGGCCACTGCGGCGCGTCGCTGAATCCTTCGCAACCATCGCCTGCCCAAAACGCCGCTCCTCAGTCGCGCGACCATAGCGCCGGACGGCTGCTGTTATTGAGCGCGCTCGCAGCGGGCGTTCTTGGCGTCATCGCGTTTTTCATCTACGTCAACCGTCCAGGCCCATGCGACGCCATCTTCCAGCAGACGGCGCCCAAACTCGACACGAGTCTCCATTTCCTAAAGACCAATGGCGACGTGGTCATCGGGCACGACAAGATCCAGGATCTTACGGAAGGCGCGCAAAGGCTCGGCATACTCTGTAAGAACTGCTGTATTGCGCAGCAGAGCGGTCGGATCGACGCGGCCCAATATCAGGACTGCCTGAAGACGACGATGAGCTATGAGATTCAGGTATCGGCGGTGGCGAGCAACGTCGCCGCCGTCAACAACGCCAAACAGCAGGGACAGGCGCAGTTGGTGGGCGAAAAAACCCAGCAAGCCAATCAGGACGCCGCCGACGCGCCGGGTACCGTGCAAAAGCTCGCCGAACGGATACCTGTGATTGCGAGCGCTGCTGCCGCTACGATCGCCGATAGCTCACCTCCGCCGAACCTTAATGCTCCGCCAAAGTCCGTGGTGATCACGAAAATTGATGGAACCGCGATGTGGGTCTACGACGATGGCTTCTACTTCAACGCGTACGGCGACGGACTTCATTTAGAGAGCGGGCAATCGGTCGATTATTCCAAGATAACTGCGATAGATATTCTCGGAGCCGATAACGCCAAGTACAAGCTTCGAGTTACGATAGTTGGAGGCAAAACAATCGAAGGGACGGAGGACGGCTACGGAAACCAGAACATCGGAGGAAAAGATGACCTCGGCGCGGTGGATTTTCCACTCGAGCAGGCCAAACGAGTCGTCTTCCCGCGCTAGAGCGGTAAACGAGAAGGCCACAGTCGTAACTGACTTTGCCCACGCGTCGCAGACTCCGCCGCTCCTGGCCCGGATAGTGTCAGCGCAATCTCACATTAAAGGCTTGCGGGCCCTTGTCGCCCGGGCGAACCTCGAACTGGACTTCCGCGCCCTCTCGCAAATCCTCGAAGTACATCTTCGGGCCGAGCCGCGAGCGATGAAAAAACACCTCGTCGGTGCCGTCGTCGGGGACAATAAAACCGAAGCCCTTGTCCTTGATTATTTTCTTGATGGTGCCGAACACTTGAGCCTCCGCAACGCCACTCCTTGAGCTTAGGCTCTGCGCGCCGTATGTAAAGAGGGCAGCCGCTAGCGAAGCGGAGCGGAGCGAGCAGGCGAGTCTGCGAGCTGCGTCAAGATTCCAACTTGACAGCCTTTTCACGCAGCGCGCGAGAAGAGTGTAAGATTTTGCTGAAAGCGGTTTCACTCAACGAGATTGAGCAAATTTTTACGATTACCGACGCACTCGGTATATCGCGCGAGGCGCTGGTGATCCCGCTGCGCACGGAAAGCCCCGGGCGGATGAAGATACTTGCCGGCGGCAAGCTCGAAATCGTCGTTGAACGCGACTCCGACTTCGCTGAGTGGCTCAGCGGACTGGACGAGCGGATTCGCTCGATTATGAATCTGACGGCGGCGGACTGAGTTCGAGCAGGACCGCGCCATGATCCACCATCGCGCCGGCGGCGACGCGAATCCTGCCGATCACCGCCGGGCCTTCGGCGGCTAGCGTGGTTTCCATCTTCATCGCTTCCAGTACGATCAGGGCCGCTCCGCTTTCGACCCGATCGCCCTCGGCGATCAGGATTTTCAGCACCTTGCCGGGCATCGGCGCGACGACTTCGCGCGCAGCGATACCGCGGCCGCGTCGGCGGCCGGCGCCAGCGCCGCTGGTGAACTCGAAGTGCGCGGGTCCCACGGCGACGAGGATTGCGTCGCGGCGGCTAGCGACGGCCACGCGTGCAGTAACCCCGCCGAACCGCAGGATGTCACCGCCCCCGGCCGACTCAAGCTGCGCTTCGAGCTCCTCGCCGTCGATTCGCACGCGGGCTGATGTCGGCGTGCGCGAGACGATTTCGACCTCGAATTCTCGCGGATCGCCGGACAGCCGGAGCTTCATCGGCGGCTCCACGGCTCGAACTGGCCGAGTTGCGTCCACGGCGATCGCGCCGCACGCGCGCCGTCCGCCACGGGCGCGGCGCGATCCGCCGTTAGTTCGGATCTGCCGTCACCTTGCAACGCCGCCGCGATCAGCGCGGCTTTAAGCTGATCTTCGTGCGGATGCCAGGCGGGAAAATGATCGGGGATGAAGCGGGTCGAAAGCTCGGCGGAGGCGAATGGCTCACTGGCAATGACGTCGCGCAGAAAAGCCGCGCTATGATGAACACCGAGCAGCGAAAATTCGTCGAGTGCGCCGAGCATCCGCTGGCGCGCCTGCTCGCGGCTCTCACCCCAACAGATTACCTTGGCGAGCAGGCTGTCGTAGTAAGACGAAATTTCCGCGCCCGCAGCCAGATGGGTATCGACGCGGACGCCGGGGCCAGCCGGGATAGTCAGTCGCAGCACCGTGCCGGTGGCGGGACGGAAATGATGCGCCGCGTCCTCTGCGTTGATTCGACATTCGATCGCGTGCGCGGTGGGCGCCGCCGCCGGCGTAACATGCTCCCCGGCAGCGATTTCGAGCTGATCGCAGACCAGGTCGCGGCCGAAGCGGATTTCCGTCACCGGATGCTCGACCTGCAGCCGCGCGTTAACTTCAAGGAAATAGAACTCGTCACCGTCAACCAAGAACTCTGCCGTACCGGCATTGCAATAGCCGGCGGCGCGCGCGAGGCGCAGTGCGGCCTCAATCAGCGCCGCGTGCAGTTGATCGGATAATCCCGGCGCCGGCGATTCCTCGATCAACTTCTGATGACGCCGCTGTAGCGAGCATTCGCGCTCGCCCAACGCGATTACCTCGCCATGATGATCGCCGAGGATTTGCACCTCGATATGCCGCGGACGCGCCAGATATTTCTCGAGGAAAACCCGGCCGTCGCCGAAGGCCGAAGCCGCCTCGCGCGACGCCGCTTCGAGCGCGGCCTCGAGGTCGCGCGCGCTCTCAACCACGCGCATGCCGCGGCCGCCGCCGCCCGCCGCCGCCTTCACGAGGATCGGAAAGCCGGCCTTGGCGCCGAACGAGCGCGCCGAATCAAGATCGGCGGTCTCGATTCCAGGTACGACCGGCACGCCGGCGCCAAGCGCCAGCCGACGCGCCGCGAGCTTGTCGCCCACTGCGGCCATCACTTCGGCGGGCGGTCCAACGAAGATAAGGCCCGCAGCGCTGACCGCGCGTGCGAACTCGGGGCGCTCCGAGAGGAAACCGTAACCGGGATGAATCGCGTCGGCGCCGGTTGCGCGCGCGGCCTCGAGTATCGCTGAGATATTCAGGTAGCTGGCCGACGGTTCGGGCGGCCCGATTCGGCACGCTTCCGCCGCCATCGCGGCGTGGGCCGCGCCGGCGTCGGCGTCCGAATAGATCGCCACAGTGCGAATTCCCATGGTGCGCGCGCTGCGGATGATCCGAACAGCGATCTCGCCGCGATTCGCGATCAGCAATTTTTTGATTCGGGCCATGGATGCTGGTCGCAGCGTAGCCACAGTCGTCCGTTGCAACAAGCCACTACCCCCAGTTGCAGATCGAGCGCAGCCCAACCGGCTTTGCCCGGCGCCGGGCCGGGTGTAATATCCTGATTCGCGGACGATCGGCGCCGCCGATCGGCGATCTCGATGGAAGACATTTTCAGTCATATTCGCGCCGGCAAAATGGTGGTGATGGCGTCGTCGGACAACGACGACGCCGAGGGCGACCTCGTGATGGCCGCCGAAAAAATCACCGCAGCGCACGTCAATTATATGGCGCAGCATGGCCGCGGGATCGTCTCGGTGGCGCTGCCGGAACGGCGCATGCGCGAGTTGGGCATCCCACTGGTGCCCTCGACTCAGGCCGGCGATGCGCTCGAGCAGGCCGCGGCGTTGGTCGAAGCCCGCGAGGGCGTCACCACCGGCATCTCGGCGGGCGACCGCGCGCGGACAATTCAGGTTTTGGCCTCGGACAAGTCAACCCCCAAGGACCTCGTGATGCCCGGTCACGTGCTGCCCCTTATGGCGCTGAGCGGCGGCGTGATGATGCGGAGCGGGCGCGCCGAGGGGGCCGTCGACCTCGTGCGCGGGGCCGGGATGAGGCCGGTGGCGGCGTTGTGCGGGATTCTGCGCGACGACGGCGAGACCGCGCGGCTCGAGGAGTTGCGCGAGTTTGCGCAGACGCAATCGCTGCCCTTTGCCCTGCTGCGCGACCTGGTCTCCTACCGGTTGACCAACGAGCTGTTGGTGCAACGCGTAGGCGAAAGCAGCTTCAGCGTCCCGGCCGGCGAGCTCAAGGCGATCGTCTTCCGCAATATCGTTGACGGCCGCGAGCATCTGGCGCTGGTGCATGGTGAGGTCGCCGGAGCGCGTCCGATTCTGGTGCGGCTGCATTCCGAATGCCTCACCGGCGACGTCTTCGGTTCGAGCCGCTGCGACTGCGGCGATCAGCTCAACGAATCGATCAGGCGCGTGCTGGCCGCCGACGCGGGCGTGATCATCTATCTCCATCAGGAGGGCCGCGGCATCGGTCTCGGCAACAAGATCAAGGCCTACGCGCTCCAGGATCAGGGGCGCGATACGGTCGAGGCCAACCTGGAACTCGGTTTCAAAGAGGACCTGCGCGATTACGGGATCGGCGCGCAGATTCTGCGCGACCTCGGCGTCGCCGAGGTGCGGCTGCTGACCAACAATCCGCACAAGATTGAGAGCCTGCAACGCTACGGCGTGAAGGTCACCCGTGAGCCGCTGGAGATCGCACCCCATCGCGGCAATATCGAGTATTTGCGCACCAAGCAGGAGAAGCTCGGTCATCTGTTCACGCGGCTGCGGGTCGTCACCTAGCGGCGGCAGGCGCAAAGCGATGGGACTTCGACACGCCGGCCGCGAGCTTGCGCTCAAGGCGCTCTACCAGACCGATATGCGCGGCGACATCTCGACCGAAGATCTCGCGCTGTTCTTCGACGCCTTCCCGGCTGACGATCGCATCCGCACCTTCGCGCTGCGACTCCTCGACGGCGTACGGCGCGAACAGACCACGCTCGACAAGCATCTGGCCGCCGCGCTCGAGCATTGGTCCATCGGCCGGCTCTCACGCGTCGATCACAACATTCTGCGGATGGCGATATACGAGCTGCTCCGCCTCGATGACATTCCCGCCCGCGTCACGATCGACGAGGCCATCGAACTCGCCAAGGCGTACGGCGACAACCAATCCGGACGCTTCGTCAACGGCGTGCTCGACCAGGTCGCAACGCGGCTCGCGCTCAAGGATAAGGGTGAAAAGCGTCAATCGGCGAAACCGCCTAAGGCGTGATCGGATCGGCGCGCTGATCGCGATCGCCGCTCTGATCGTCGTGGCGGCGGGCGGCTGCGGCTATCAGTTCGGCGCGGCGGGCAGCAGCCTTCCGCCGCAAGCTAAAACTATTTACGTCGAAAAATTTGACAACCACACTCAGTACACCGGACTCGACGATCAGCTCATGCGCTATATCAAGGACGAGATCGCCGATCGCAAGCGGCTGGCGGTGGTCGACGCCTCCGCGGACGCCGACCTCGTGCTGACCGGCGAAGTCCTCACTCTGCAATCAATTCCGCTCGCCACCAACGCCGTCGGCGAACCGATCACGTACACGGAGTCAATTGGCGCCAACGCCAAGCTCACCGATGCGCACACCCATCAAGTGATTTGGCAATCCAGCGGGATCAATGCCGGCGAGCAGATTCCGGTAGTAGCCGGAGCGGTCATCACGACCTCGCCGTATTTTCTGCAACAAAACCTTCGCGCTCAGGATATCGCCAAGCTGCCCGATCTGCAGTTGGCGCAGACCCAGCGCAGTTTCGGGCGGGGCGAGATGATGCAGTTGCTGGCGCAGAATCTTTACGCCTCGATGAGTGAAGGCTTCTAGCCATGCTCGAGGGCTCCGAGCCACCGCGCCGTGCCGGCTGAAACCGCCCTCGTCTTCCTGCGCGCCCTCGCTCAGGAGCGCCCGCCGCCTCCTTTAGTCGCGCTCGCCGGGCCGCAAGTCTTCATCCGCGAGTACGCGCTCGATGCGCTACGCCGGCGTCTGGCCGGCGAAGGCTTCGCCCGCCGCATTTTTCAGCTCGGCGGCGGCGATGATCTCGGCGCGATCACGGGTGAGCTTGAAAGCGGCGATCTGTTCGCGCCGAAACGCCTGGTTGTCTGCCGCATGACGCGCGCCTGGCGCGAGCGCGGCGGCGCCGAAGAAGTGGCCAAAGATGTTGCCGAAGATCGCTCCCGCGGCGCGGACGCCGGCGGCGAGCCTGCCCTCATTGCCGCACTCGAGCGGCTGCCCGCGTCGGTGCGCTTCGCCCTGGTCTGCGAGCGCGACCAAGCGCCGGCAAAGCTCCGCCGGCTCTTCGAGGCTCGCGGCGTGGCGGTCAATTGTGCGCGCCCTTTCGACAATCAGCTCGCACAGTATGCCGAGCTCTTCGCACGTAACGCCGGCCTCAAGCTCGCCCCTTCCGCAATTGAGCTGCTGGGAGCACGTCACGGCAGCGACCTCTGCGCCGCCGCCAATGCGATCAATCGCGCGGCGATCACAGCTCGCGAGGGTCAGACGCTGGCAGCCAAAGACTTCGACGCCTCGGGCGCGAGCCGGGTCCCCGACCTGTTCGAGCTCGCAGACGCCATCACGCGCGGCAACGCCAACGAAGCCCTCGGCCTTTTGAGCCGCGCGATCCAGACCGGCCGCGATCCGATCGAATTGCTCGCGGTCGAAATAATTCCACTGATCCGGCGGATGCTGCTTGCCGCCACGATGCTGGCGCGGCGCGAGAGCCCGGCGGCGATCGCGAGCGTGATGGGCCTGCCACCCTCTAGCTCGATGATGACGCGCGCGATCGCCGGCGCGCGCATCCTTGGACTCGTCGCGCTGCGCGCGGCGCACAGCCGCGCCTGCGCGCTCGACGAGCGCTTCAAAGCGGGTCTGCTGAAGGAGCGGGAGTCAGCGATCGCCGCGATGCTGCTCGATTTGATTACGCCTGGCGGCGCCTGAAGCAAGTTCGCGGCGCCGGAACTCAGGTAGTCGCTGCCGCCTGTGCGCGATGGAGCCGGCGGGAGAGGCGCGCGATTTTACGCGCGGCCGTGTTGCGCTTAATCGCGCCTTTGCTGGCGGCCTTCTGCAGCAGACTCGCGGCGGTACGCAACGCGGTCTGCGCCTTCTCGCGATCGCTGCCCGCGATCGCTTCGGCGGCGTTCTTGGCGGCCGTGCGGACGCGTGTTTTGATTACCCGATTGCGCGCCTGACGCTTGACGCTCTGGCGATGGCGCTTCTCGGCTGAGGGATGAACTGGAATATGCGGCATGACCCGTAACCTTTAACAGTGGCCGCCGCCCCGGTCAATTCCGACGTTGCTGCGTTCTCGAGCACGAAGTCACTTTTGTCATCTGAGGGTAGCAAGGAATCCCTGATCCTTTAATTGCGGCCGCCCGGCAAAATCCACACCTTAACTTCTGCGAAGGCTCCCCTAGCGCTTAGCCGCCTGCCACAATTCGTCGAGCTGTTCCGCGTCGAGTTGCGTGAGCACGACGCCGCGACTCGCGGCCAGCGACTCGACCTTGCCGAAGCGCAGGGTGAACTTGTCGCAGGCCCGCCGCAACGTCTCCTCGGCGCTATGGCCCACGAAGCGCGGCGCATTAGCGAGCGCGAGCAGCATGTCGCCCAACTCCTCAGCCGCCGCGTCCGCGTCGTTGCGCGCCAGCGCCCCCTCCACCTCGTCCATCTCCTCGCGCACCTTGGCGAGCACCGCGTGGATATCCGCCCAGTCCATGCCGGCATCGCGAGCCCGCGCACCGAGCTTCTCTGCGCGCATCAGCGCGGGCAGCGCGCGCACCACGCCGTCGAGCGCCGAACTGGCGCCACGGCTCCTGCGCTCTTCTTGCTTGATCCGGCTCCAGTTGGCGATGACCTCGTCCGCATTCGCCGCCGGCGCCCCAGCGTAAACATGCGGATGCCGCCGGATCAGCTTCTCGGCGGCCCCATCAAGAATTGCCTCAAGGGAAGCGTGTTTTTCCTGTTCCGCGATAATCGCTGCGAAAATTCCCTGCGTCACAAGATCGCCCAACTCGTCCGCGATCGCTTCGGGCGCGCCATCCACGATCGCGTCGGCGGCCTCGTAGGCTTCCTCGATCAGATGCTTGCCGAGGCTCGCGAGGGTTTGCTCGCGGTCCCATGGGCACTTCGCGCGCAGCTCGCGCACGATCGCAGTCAGACGCGCGAATCGGCTCGCCGATGCATTCTCGTCAGCCATGGCCGCAGACTAACCTTGACGGCGTTCGGTAATCCAGACGGTCATATCCCAGGCGTTGCGGATGCCCGCGAGGAGCAGCAGAATCACGGCAAGCGCCAGCAGATTCGGACTGCCTTCACGGCGCGTCGCGAAACCGAGTGCCGCGGCGCAGACCAATAGGTAACCGAGGATCGGCAGGCGCGCGTACCAAAGCCGATCGATTAGGTCGATCTTCACCGTCACCCCATGCTTGCGCATACGGCGCAGAACCGAGAACGCATAGCCGAGCCCACACAGCCCTCCGAGCAGCAGAAGAATGGCGAGCGATACCCGGCTCTCGGTCGGTATCGTGCCGATCAGGCAGACCACCAGCACCGCCCCGAAATGCACCACGGTCGGTGACAGAAAAAGCGGGATGCCGATTCGTCGCTCACCGCTGATGACGCCGGCGCCGATCGACGCCGTAACAAACATCAGACCGATGAGCGTCGCCGCTGCGCCGCCGATCAACGCATAAAACTCACGCCAGTGAATTAAGGGATCAGCCGGCGGCACGCGTTCCCTACTCCGAGGTAAAAGATAGAGGGACCGACTCAGCTCTCAACTCGCGAGGCGGTTGAGGCCGTCGAACGCGGCATTTTTGTAGCATTGTGCGAGCGTCGGATAGTTGAACACGGTGTGAGAAATAATCCACCTTGCCGCCCAGCGCCAGCACCGCTTGCCCGATATGCACGAGCTCGACGGCGCCCTCGCCGATTATGTGGACGCCCAGCAGCTCGCGGGTCTCGCGATGAAACAGCAGCTTCACAAAGCCGATGCTGTCGCCGACGATCTGGCCGCGCGGCAGCTCGCGATACGGCGCCTTGCCGGTCTCGTACGGCACATTCTGTTCGGTCAATTCCTCTTCGGTCTTACCGACGAAAGAAATCTCCGGAATCGTGTAGATGCCGTAGGGGAACAGCGCGCGCGTGCACCGTCTCCTGGCCGAAGGCGTGACAGGCGGCGTACCGCCCCTGCTCCATTGAGGTTGAGGCCAGGCTCGGAAAGCCGACGACGTCGCCCGCGGCATAGATATTCGGCACGCTGGTTTGAAACACCTGATTCACCGCCAGCCGCCCGCGCACGTCGGCGGCCAGTCCTGCCGCTTCCAGCCGCAGGCTATGCGTCGCGCCGGTGCGGCCGACACTCGACAGCAGCTTGTCGCTGATGATCTGCTTGCCGCTGACCAGGCTGGTCTTGACGCGCTTGCCGTTCCCCTCCTCGATGACCTCGACGTTGTTAACCTCTTCGCCGAGCCGCAGGATCACGCGCTTCTCGCGCAAATGGTAATGCAGCGCCTCAATCACCTCGGCGTCAACGAACGGCAGCAGGCGCGGCCGCTTGTCCACTACCGTCACGCGCACCCCCAGCGCCGCGAACATGCTCGCGTACTCGCAGCCGATCACGCCGGCCCCTACCACCGCCAGGGTCTGCGGCAGTTCGGTCATGCGCAGGATGTTGTCGCTGGAATAAACGCAGGTGAGGTCGTCGGGCAGGAAGGGATCGCGCGTCGCCTCGGTGCCGGTTGCGATCAGGACGAACTGCGTCGTCACATTGCGCTGGCCGCGGCCCTCGCCGAAATTCAACGTCAGCGTATGCGCGTCAACGAAAGCGGCATCGCCGTGGACCAATTCGATATTGTTGCGCAGCAACTGATGGCGCATCACGTCGATCTCGTGGCGCACCACCGGATCCACGCGCATCAGCAGATCCGCCAGTGTAATTTTTTCCTTCACCTTGTAGGATTCGCCGTAGACCCCATGCTCGCGATAGCCCGACAGGTAGAGCACGGCTTCGCGCATGGTCTTGCTCGGGATCGTTCCGATATTGACGCAGATGCCGCCGACGATCGCCTTGCGCTCGACGATCATCACGCGCTTGCGTAACTTGGCCCCCTGGATCGCCGCATGATGACCGGCCGGTCCCGAACCAATCACTACCAGGTCGTAGTCGTATTCCGCCATTATCGAGCTCCCCTTGCAGCCGATGAGCCACAGGATTTTGCGCGCGCACGCTTGGGGCACGCAAAGATCCGCACGCGTGACAGGCGCGTTACCGGCGTCTGGGATTAGCTTTTCAGGTTGCGCCGCGCGAAGCCACGGCGCTTGCGCTGGCGCTGTTTTCGAGAGCGCTCGGCGAGGTCGATCAGCAATTGCTGGCAGCTTTCGTCCGAAGCGTCGTGCGTATAGCTACCGTCGGCCTGCATTACCCAGCGGCATCGATTCGGCTGCAATTGGGCGTCGATCACCGCGCGCAATTCGCTGCGCAAACTCGGGCTCTCAACCGGCGCGACCACTTCCACCCGGCTCTCGAGATTGCGCGTCATACAATCGGCCGAACCGATGTAATACTCCTCGGCGCCGCCGTTGCGGAAGTAATAGATACGGCCGTGTTCGAGAAAGCGCCCGATGATACTCACCACCCGCACGTTTTCCGAAACTCCCGTCAGACCGGGGCGCAGCCGACAGGTGTCGCGTACGATTAGATCGACTTTGACGCCCGCGCGCGAAGCCTGATAGAGCGCCCGCGTAACGTCGACGTCCTCGAGCGCGTTCATCTTGAATTGAATCAGGCAATCCATCGCCGGGCTGCGGCGTTTGAGCTCGATCTCGCGTTCGACCCGCTCGATCAACGAGCGCTTCAGCAGCGCCGGACCGGCCAGTAATTTATGATACGAACGTCCCGGCCGGTAGCCGGTCGTCAGGTAGTTGAGCAGCTCAGTGAGATCGTGGCCGATCTGATCGTCCACCGTCAGCAGCCCAAAGTCCGCGTACAGCCGCGCCGTCCCGGGATGGTAGTTGCCCGTCCCGATATGGGCGTAGCGGCGCAGCCCGGTATAGTCTTCGCGCACCACCTGGATCACTTTGCAATGAGTTTTGAGGCCGACGACGCCATAGACGACGTGGATGCCGAAATCCTCGAGCTGATTGGCGAAGCGAATATTGGCCGCCTCGTCGAAACGCGCCTTCAACTCGACCACTACCGCGACCTGCTTGCCGTTGCGCGCGGCGTCGAGCAGATATTCGAGCAGGCTGGCGTCGTGCGAAGTGCGGTACAGCGTCATCTTGATTGCGCGCACCTTCGGATCGGTGCTGGCCTCGCGCAAAAAGCGCTCGACCGAGCTTGAAAACGATTCATACGGATGCTCGAGCAGGATCGCGCCGGCCTCGCGGATAATATGGAAAATGTTGCGCTTCTCGCGCAGCCGCGGATGGTCCACTGGATGATGCGGCGGGTCGCGCAGTTCAGGAATGTCGAGCGCCGTCAGCTCCATCAGGTCGCGCACGGCCAGCATCCCGCCGCTCTCGAAGACGTCCGCGCGCTCGTCGAGTCCCAGTTCCGCAGCGAGCATCCCGCGCCGCACCGGATCAAAATGATCGCTCAGTTCCAGCCGCACGATCGGCGCGACCCGGCGGTCGCGCAGTTCGGTTTCGATCAGCGCTAGCAGGTCCTCGGCCTCCTCCTCGTTCTGCTCCGTATTGGCGTTGCGCGTCACGCGGAACAGCTCGACTGCGGCAATCTCGGCGCCCGGAAAGAGCAAATCCAGATTGTTCGCGATCGCTTCGTCCAACGCGACGAAGCGATGCGTCTCGCCGACGCGCAGAAAACGCCGCAACCCGCTGCCCACCGGCACTTTCACCCGAAACAGAGAGAGCTCCGGCGCCGCGCCTTCACCGTCAGTCGCGCCCGCCTTGGGAATTCCGCGCAGGCTGACCAGCAGGTTCAACGAGAGATTTGAAACAAACGGAAACGGATGCGCCGGGTCGATCGCGAGTGGCGTAATCAGCGGAAACACATTAGCAAAGTAGTTGTGACGCAGCGCCGTCTTCTCACTCAGCGTCAGGCTCGCATAGCTCAAAATCTCGATACCGAAACCGGCGAGCTCCGCCAGCAAACGCTTGAAGACCGCCTGCTGAAGCCGCTCCTGCTCGCGCACCTGCTCGTAACTGCGGGCGATCTGCCAGGCCGGGCTATGACCGTCGGGCGTCAGATCCTGAACGCCGCTGGCGGCCTGCTGTTTGAGGCCGCCGATGCGCTTCATGAAAAACTCGTCGAGATTGGAGGCGCTGATCGCCAGAAACTTGACCCGCTCCAGCAGCCGGTTGCGCGCGTCCTCGGCCTCTGCGAGCACGCGCCGATTGAAGTTCAGCCAAGTCAGCTCGCGATTGAGATAAAGCTCTGGCGCCGAGAGATCGTATTTCGGCGCCGGCTGCGCGATCGGAAACGCCCCAACCTCGCCGCCGCTGCCCAGCGCTGCATCATCCATCGTGACCCCTCGCTACGCCTGAGCCATCCACTCGCGACTCATCCCCATCCAGTCCTGCCGGCTAAAGCAAAACGCTATGCGAATCGCTTTACGCTTTCGCCCGCATGACTGTGTTAAAGTTTTTCACGGCGCACGCTCGGGACTCAATCGCACTGTGCTCCGGAGTTCCATTAGCCATGCCGTCTCGGCGGTTAAGTTTCCGCGATCGTTTTCGTGACCCGTCGAGCAAACACTTAACATGCATAATAGACAGAATCGGTGACAACGGCGATGGCGTCTTGCGTCGGCTCGTCGAGATTGATGTCGAGGAATTCTCTGAATTGCTTATAGCTGCATGAGGCCGCCGATCAGAGTTGAGCATTCGGTCAGTTTCGCGATCCGTGCCGCGGCCGCGGCGCTGACGGCCGCCGGGATCGAGAGCGCGCGTCTCGACGCCGAAATCCTTGCCGCCGCAGCGCTCGAAATCGCGCGCGCGCAAGTCCTGATCTTCGCCGGGCATTTTCCGGCCGCTGCGCAGCATCGATTCGAGGCATTCGTCGCGCGGCGCGCAACGCGCGAACCGCTCGCCTATATCACGGGCCGGAAGGAATTTTTCTCGCTCGAGTTCGAGGTGAACCCCGCCGTCCTGATCCCGCGACCCGAGACCGAAACCCTCGTCGCCGCCGCGCTCGAAACCCTGCGTCGAGGCAAAACTCGTGCGGTCATGCGCGTGCTTGAGCTGGGAATCGGATCAGGCGCGATCGCGATCGCGCTCGCGGTCAACGAGCCGCGCGTCGAAATCGTCGCCACCGACATCTCCCGCGCGGCCCTCGCGGTCGCTGCGCGCAACGCCGTCCGCCATGGCGTCGCCGATAGGATCCGTTTCGAGCCGTCCGATCTCTGGCCTGCAATCGGCGACATGGCGGCGCGGTTCGATCTCGTAGTCTCGAACCCGCCATATATCGTGCGGTCAGAGCTCGCGGCGCTCGCGCCCGAGATCGCCGAATACGAACCGCTCATTGCGCTCGACGGCGGCGCGGACGGCCTTGATTTTTATCGCCGTATCGCCGCGGAGCTCCACTCGTACCTGAGCTCCGATGGCCAGCTCTTGGTCGAGGTCGGGGCGGATCAGGCGGCCGCAATAATCAGCATATTCGAGGACCGGAGCGCCACGGCGCTTTCAACGATCAAGGATCTCGCCGGCCATCAGCGCGTCGTCGCCGCCAGTTTTGGGGGCTAAGAAAGGGTCTGTGTGGAGCATGTCGATTGACATCGACATGAAGTAGATTGGGCCGGCAGGCACAGCGGCATTACGGATCAAGAGGAGTGCAGCGCGATGAGTGAAGTGCAATCCGCATCCAACGGCAGCCCGAGCGGAATCCCACCCCCGAACAGTTAGGCTTCGACCCAGCGGAAGTGCGCCAACGCTATGCGGCGGAACGCGCCAAGCGCTTGCGTGCGACTGAGAACGCGGTGGTAGTGGACGGCGTCGAATACGAAGTTGACTGCCTCATCTTCGCGACCGGCTTCGAGGTCGGAACTTCATACACGCGGCGCGCTGAGTTCGAGGTTTTCGGCCGCAATGGCCGGCCTCTCTCGGATTATTGGAAGAATGGGATGAGGACCCGAACTTCACCTATATGCTCGAGGGGCAGGCGACGCACATCGCTCACGTCGTCAACGAAGTGAAGGCGCGCGAAGCGAAGTCGGTAGAACCGACTCCCGAGGCCGAGGCGGAATGGGTCAAGATCGTGACCGGACCGAGCTTCATCACCGATTATCAGAACACCTGCCGCCCGGCTACTACAACGGCGAGGGGCAAAACTCCAAGCAGGGTTTTCTTGATTCTCAATATCCGCAGGGTGCGGTGGCCTTTTACGAAATGCTCGCGCACTGGCGCGAATCGGATAATTTTGAAGGCCTCGTGGTTGAATAGATCGAAGAGCGCGTAGGTTCGTTTCGCGGCGGACCGGCGCGAATCGAACCAGCGCAATCGAACAAGATGAGGCGTCCAAAAATCCCGGACGCCTCACCCATTTCATGGCCGGACGCTTCGACCGCAGCTTATTGTCGCGGGGCGTTGGCTCTGCTCAAGCGCTGGCGTAAGATACTTCGCTCGGTGGGGCAGTAGCTCAGCTGGGAGAGCACCACGTTCGCAACGTGGGGGTCGAGGGTTCAAATCCCTTCTGCTCCACCAATTTTTCCTTGTAGATTAAGGCATCTTTACCAAGAGCACTCTCCGCGAGGGGCAAACGAGGGGCAAAGTGCACCGTTTCCGTAGCGGTCGCTTCGATCTTGGCAAGTTCGAGGGTGTCCGCAACGTCCGAATGAATGAACCTCCCGTAATGTTTGCGCAGCGTGATGTCGGCGACCCCGGTTTGCTCTGAGAGCCAGGTCAGATTGACCCCGCGGGTGAGTGCGGCAGAGACGTACGTGTCTTTCGTGGCGTAGAGGTCCCGCAAGCGGATACCAAGCCGCCGTTGAGCTGCGCGGAATAAGTTGTAGAAGCTCCGTTGCTCGATGGGTGCGCCGAGGATGTTTTTGAACACGTAATCATCGGGTTCTGCCAACGGCTCCTGCAGCTGCCGCAGGACTTGGACGTTACGGGGTGTCAGCCGGACCAGCCGGGCTGCAGCCGATGTTTTCGGAGCGGCCTCGGCGCCTAAAGACCGCGAACGTTCGATGAATAAGGCGTGGTGCGCTAAATCGAGGGATTTAATCCTGAGCGCGACAGCCTCCGAGGGGCGCAAGCCGGTGTAGAAAAGGGTGAAGAGGAAGGCGTAATACGGAAAATAAGTCGCTGTTCTGTACGAGCCGGACGATCGCCCTACCCGCCAGCGTTTGTGCTCGAAATATTCAAGTAAGCGGTCCCGCTCCTCTTCCGTAAACGGATCGGGTCCGGGCACGACTTGTCTGGGCCATTCCACGTCCGCAAAGGGAAAAGCGGAGTTAATCCCGGATTTGCGCGCATCGCGGATCATTGCTCGCAACGACGCGTCGATCACATTGCGAACCGTCTTGAGGCTTAAGCCCCGCTCCACGAGCAATCGCTTTTTCAGGGATTCGAGATCGTCGACCGACAGGTCAGCGAGCTTAAGGTTTTGCACAAACGGGAGAATGTAGGTTTGAAAATGCCTGCGGTAATCCCGCGCACGGGATGTACGCACGAGAGGAGGGACCTTTCGCTCTACCCACGAAGGGAAGTAATTGCCAATTGTGACGTGTTGGGGAGTAAGCGACCTCGGCGGGAGTTTCTGCGGCCCGAATGCCCCTGCCCTGCTCCCGTTAGGAAACCAGCGCAAGTAATCGAACTTGCCGGCCTGAATCTCCGCGCCGACGATGGCGGCCTGTTTCGCCAGCAGCACTCGATTATCTGCCGTATCCAGCAGGCTCGTGGTCTCCGAGAACTTATGCAGACCCGACAATGCGGGTAGTCGCCAGCGGAAGCGTAGCCGCAGCAACCCGCTACGGTTCGCTTCGATCCAGCATCCTCGTCGGCTCCTTCTAGGCTTGCGAGCCACCTACGAACCCTCCGCGCCGTAGGGGTATGCAAACTTCGACGCGTTCGTTGCCGCGCTCGATAAAGAGCACGACGGCTTCCCATTTAAAGACCGGGCGCCGGCCGACATGAAAGAAGTGCTCCCCTTCGCGGAAGATGCCCTTTGCCATCATCGTCCGGATCGCCTGTTCGCTCCAAGGGGTGAACCCGGCGAGCTCACGAATCGAGAGATAGGGTTTCGGGCTACATGGAGCAATGATGGGCTGAGTGGCCATGGGCAAGGCAAGCGGGGCTTTAATTCCGGTTTCCGGCGTGCCCGCTTGCATGCAGATATGTTAACAAACCTCTCGCTCCCCAACAAGAAGGAATCAGCCCTTGGCGCAATTTCACCGCTTCGGTGCGGACGATCGCGGTTTTGCGATCTTTCTCGCAGGCAGCTGGAGCTCTTTCCTGAATGCCCGATAGGCCGCAAGCACCTGATCCTCGGATGCGTCCTTCGGCTCGATATCTGGCGTCAGGCGGCTCGCTGCAAAATAGAGCAGGTCCCCTTCCAGATTCAGCTCGGCAGCGAATTGGTCGATCAGATGGGCGCGGGGCGGTTTGCGGAGGTTGTGCTCGAGATCGTTGAGATACGGTGCGGAAATCGGCCGCCCGTCCTCCATCTTGATGCGCTGGGCAAACTCACGTTGGGTCAGTTTTGCGCGCTTCCGCCCTTCCGCGATTAATTCTCCAAATGTCTTCATGTATGGGCCGGGTTCTCCCGGCTGATTGATAAATTATCATATCTGCATGCAAGCAAGAAGACGACCGCAGCATGAAGATCGCTCATAGGAGAAAGGTTCGATACTGCCATGCCCCTAGACATGCCGACATGTGAACATATCGGCATGTTGACATGTCCGCAGTTAGTCGTGGTTAACCGTCGGAACGTTGTACTTCAGGAAAAGGTCATTGAGGGCTTCGGCGACGAGGTCATCGAGATAAACCTTGTCGGACTTGCGAAGCTGAACGAGGCGTAAGCTTTTCTTGAAATCGGGATGAAGCCAGGTGCCGATGTTCTCCTTACCTTGCCGGCTCGGGGCCTTCCCTTGCGGCTTGGTTGTACTATCGGGCGCGGGCTTAGGTTGTAGGGGTGGCTTTTCCGGCCTTGCTGTCTGCGCAGTCGCCGCGCTGTTAAGCGCTTGCTGCAAGCCCATCATTTTTTTGGACATGTGGACTTCTCAACTTGTTGACTTGTTGATTTATGAACTTGTAGAGCGCGCGGATTTCCTGCGCAGCCCGGCTGCCTGAATCCTGTTCTTCGGGCGTCAGGCCCACGTCCGCCGAGGTCGCGTAAATGTCAAAGCGGCTTAAGTGCACCGGACAAACGGGAACAGAATACGTGTCAAAGATTATCTTTTTGAGCCTCTCAGCCAGTGCCGAGGCTGAGGGGTGCAGCTTGTTGACGACAAGCCACGTAGGCTTGTCGCCGCCGATGCGGACGATATCTCGCATCGCCGGCATGGTATCGAAGTGAAACATTTGCGGTTCCACCGGCAGGATTACGAGATCGGAGGCTCGCACGGCTTCCGTCGCCGCGCTGTCATTGTGGCCGGGCGAGTCGATCACGATGAATTCGGCACTGTGAGTGACGGCGGTTTGGATGGTTGCCTGGATTCGACCCGCAGTAGTGGGCACGACCGCGACGTTGTCCGACCTGCGTCGGCGCCATTTGGCTGAGTTCGTCTGTTGGTCGAGGTCGATTATGACCGCCGCCAGTTTTTGCCTTGCGGCCGCCACGGCCAGATTTATAGCGATGGTGGTTTTGCCGCCGCCGCCTTTCTGGCCGATAACGCCAATTACCGTGACCTTTTTGGACATGTCCTCATGCCGATATGTGGGGTTGTGAAGATGTTCAACTGTCCACATGTAGTGGTTATCGGCTCGTTGTCAAGTTCGAAAGCAAGGCGCGCTGTGGCCGTGCGATCGTCAATCGTCGCGGCGCGCGATCGGAGATAGAACGATGTACGACAAGGGGGGAATAGATTAGCTGACAACGCGGTAATCAAGAACTAAGAGCGGGCCGGGGGCTGTTCGGAGAATGATTTTCCGGAGTTGTCCAGAATTTGTCTTCTCAACCAATAAGGTCATCTATAGGCTTTGGGCATTAGAGGGCTTAAAGCTGGAAGAGAATCGATTAAGTATTGCGGCTGGTAGATTGGGTAGTGTCGGTCAAGTGGTGGAAAAGCAGTAAGCATCGGCCAGGCGACGAGTTGAGCGGTTGAAGTATCAACTTGCTATTACGCTGCCTCCGGTTGTTCGCTGATTGTGGTCAGGTCGTGCCAGCCGACGAGGCGGCG